>NZ_JAQNCQ010000277.1:0-8324 GCF_028368005.1 Geitlerinema sp. CS-897
AACCGATTTTTCTCTAAGATGTCATTTTTACCCGAATTTTTCTTTTTTCTCGGTCTTAATCCCTAACCAACTCCCGACTAATTTCATCCCCTTCTCGTGCTACTTGGCGTACTACAAGTTGAAGTGCGGAATGTGAGTTACATCCCTTTCTAGATGCAGGCTACAATTTACCCGACATACCCAGCTCGGAAGAGCCAACACGTCTAGAACAAAGACATTTGACGCTCGGGGGGGTCGTAACCCAGATGTTTCCAAGCTGCGGGAGTGGCGACGCGGCCGCGAGGCGTTCGGGCCAAATAGCCAATTTGCATCAAATACGGTTCGTAGACTTCCTCAATCGTTTGGGGATCTTCCCCCGTCGTAGCGGCGATGGTTTCCAAACCCACCGGACCACCGCCAAACTGTTCGATCGCCACTGTCAGCAAGCGGCGATCGGTCCAATCGAGACCCATCGGATCGACGTTAAACAACTCTAAGGCCGATCGCGCCACCTCTGCCGTCACCGTTCCTTCGGCTTTCACTTGGGCGTAATCCCGAACCCGCTTCAGCAACCGATTCGCCACCCGAGGCGTTCCGCGCGATCGCCGTGCGATTTCCGTCGCCCCATCTCCCGTCAGCGGCGTATCCAACAGTTTCGCCGTCCGTTCCACGATGAGCGTCAATTCCTCCGGTTCGTAAAACCGCAACCGCTGCACTAACCCGAAGCGATCGCGCAACGGCGAAGTCAACGCCCCCACCCGTGTCGTCGCCCCCACTAAAGTAAACGGCTGCAACTCCAAACTACGAGTTCGGGCAGATTTCCCTTTTCCGATGGTAATATCGACGCGAAAATCTTCCATCGCCGGATACAGCAACTCTTCCGTCATGCGGCTGAGGCGGTGGATTTCATCGATAAACAGTACGTCTCCCGGCTTCAAACTCACCAACAATCCCACGATATCTCGAGGACGTTCTAACGAGGGTGCGGTGGTCATTTTGTACCCGACTCCCATCTCCGACGCTAAAATCGTCGCCATCGTGGTTTTCCCCAATCCCGGCGGTCCGTAGAGTAATAAATGGTCGAGAGCTTCACCGCGAGATTGCGTGGCTTGAATGGCAATTTCGAGAACTTCTTTTAACTCCCGCTGTCCGATGTAGTCCGCCAATCGTTGCGGGCGCAGTTTTTCGTCCGGTTGGACGACGGCCTGTTCCTCTAGCGTTTCCTCCGGGGACAGCAGGTCGTTTCCTTGGGGTTCCGGTTTGGGAGAGGGTTGGTGAGAAGAGAGAATCGCCATGACTCGAAAATTGCGGCCAGTCGCATCGGGACTTCTTTTTACCTTAGCTCGAATCGCGATCGCCCTCGTCACCCATCGCTCTCGTTATACCAAATTCCAAATTCGCCAATTTTAAAAACGCTCGATCTCTCTACCACACTCCCCGGAGTCCAGCAAAGTCCTGAAAATTCAACGTGTTGACCGACGTAGTGATTTTTTGAATTTCCATCACGATCCTTATTATTCGAGCGCCATTCCCGCCCCGTCAGCGGCTCAATCTCTCCCCGAACCGATACGTTTTCCGTCGCTCTTGTATGAGCCAAAAGCTTTCCCTCCTCTGGAACGCGAATCACAATCGATCCATCTCGATCTTTCCAAGAATAGCCATTAAACAATTGAAGCTTGTTGTCACAATCTTCTACGATGGATATCTCTTCTAACCTTATATCTCCCCAACCATAACCCCGCTCACCTCCTATCTGTAAGCGGTGACAAGCCTCTTTCCATTTCAGTTCGCAATTTTCTTTTCCAAACACGTAACCCACCAGAAAAACCTGTTTATCATCATCCAACGTGCGCGGTGAAACAAACTCAACCTCGTGTAGAAACCCTTCATCAGCAGCCTGTTGAGGATACACCAACGCAGTACTCGCATAACTACTCAAAAAACGGCGACGAAACCAACTTTCCTTTTCCCAAGGGCGCTGAATCTGATAATTTACATTATCTTGAATTGCCGGATAAAAATAAGTAAAAGCTAGATCGTTATGAACTTTTTTACTGTAAATATCATACTGTTGAGATCTTGTAGCAGGCTCATCTGTAGCATCACGAGTCAACCGCATCGTCAATGCGCCCCAAAAAACGCGCCCCGTCACATAAGCGCGAGTTCGCTGCACGTTCCCCACACTGCCACATCCAATATGCAAAGGAGATTTGAGTTTAAAAACCACTCGATAAGCTTTCCAAGTCACGAGTTATCCTCCTGCTTATCTTCTGTTTGCTCCCCAGCTTTTTTTTCCTCCTCCACGTGACGAGCTTTCGCACCATAACGAGCATAAATTAACATTTGTTCTAGAGTTTCTTTAGCCAGAAAAAGACGCTCTAAATTCTGAGTTACACGATCGGCAATATGTTTGAGTACAGCATCAGGACTCAGATCGTCATTTCCATTGTTCTTGGGTTTATTCCAGCCAAAACTAAGACCCTCTAAAAGATTCAACATTTCTAAAACAACGGCTTGACCATTTACTTTTTCTCTAGCCAGTAGATACAGAAAACAAGCATAAACGCCATCTTCTTGCAACACGCCCAAAGCTTTTGTAACCGTGTTTTCCACATCACCAGCTTTCCGACCTTTGGTATTATCAATGGTATTATCAATAATAGCTTGGGCGCGTTCTGCAGCGATGCGATCGAGATTCATGACTGTATTACTCATTAATTAACTCCTTACCGAATACTTTTTCTAATGGCTTTCCCACCATTGCCATTCGTCCAAAACCCCGTGTTCCCATACCACCCACACCCAACCATTCAATCAGCTTAAAGCCGGAGTTCACGACATTAAACGCATTATTCCAAGAATCACCTGTAGTATCCAAGGTTGTAGAAGGAAACGCTTTTCGATAATCATCTAAAACTACATCAGCAGTCAAAAATGTAGCACGAGGAATCGCTTCGTAGGTGAACAACGCGCCTTCACTGGCTGCACCTGTTTCTGGCTCAATCGCTACTGATGTTCGCACTTCTAAATTGCTGTTGACAATTTGGCTGAAGAGGGAATTTTGGGCGATCGCAATCTTCCCACAAATCGCCTCATATCTCTTCTCATTTTGCCATTCTGAAGGAGGAGTTATACTAACTTGGCCAGCAATCCCCAACATTAACCAACCCAAATTTAACGGGTCAGTCCGTTGCCAATCCAGTACAACTTGTCCCATTTCCCAATCACTAGGAAAATCGCCACTGATAGTAAACCCCGCATCTTCCAGCCGCTCCACTGTAGTAACCCACACTGGCCCAGCCATCGAATGCACCGGAAACAGCAAAATATGGGCATCAAAAATATTCACAACACCAGAATAAGCTTTACCTTGGTTATTTTTGTCCCCATCTTTAGACTTTTCAAGATACCCAAAGATATAGCAAACCGGATTTTCATCGAGTTTTTCAATTGCATCGTGGCTTTGTCCAGCGGCTTCCGGCGTTCCATACAACTGAGCCGCATAAGCTCTCGCCGCACCATGCAAACTCGTACCGGGAATCTTCGGAATTTTCGTCCCCGGTTCGCGCACAATACTGTTATCAACTCGTCCCAAGCGATAACCTCCCGTCCCAATATGCACGGGGTCGAGGGTCATAAATAAATAACATTGTCGCTGATAAATTGCCATCTTTATTTTCCTTCCGAATCTTTCAAAATTTCCATATAGAGTTCTGCTAAATCTGCCAGTTCGCCTCGCACTCCCGCGTTAACCAGTTGCTGGCGATTTTCTGGAGAAATATCAGTCCATTTTTTGTACTTTTTAGTCCATGTCGCATTGGCTAGCGTGTCAGCAACGAACCGCTTAAATATGGGATCTTCCCAAGATTGTTCCCAGACTTCTGGTTCCCGCTGTCCGAACCAGAGTTCGCGGGTGGCTTCGATGGTGTGAATAACTTGATGGCGTTGAGATTTTTCAAGATTTTTGAAAATATTCCAAAGCGTTTCAATACGGTCTAAATCTTCAAGGTAAAAGGGGCGAGTTGGGCGAGAACGACGACCTGTTTTTTCGTCGTAGTAAATCTCGAAGCGACGAGCGGAAGTGTCGAGATATTCAAAGTCAAAATGGCTTGGTCTAACCCATACTCGTTGTCCTCTATCTTTTGGCATTTGAGGAGAACGAGGATTTAGCTCGCAAATATATTTTAGCTTCCGTTTACCCTTTGGACTCCAAGAGTTACCTTGGTAAAGTCGAGGATACCATTCATCTTGCTTACTTACATCACCAGCGACAACTGGTATGTTCCAAGTAATCCCGTTGTCAAATTGTAATTGGCAAGAGTTGGCGGATTTATCTTTTTCTATTAATCTCCAACCTTCCCAACTTTTGCCGCTATCCATATCAAGCTGACCTGACATATTTAGCATTGCCCGACCAGCTTCTAATACAGAACGAATAGGGGTACGACGCCTGAAAAAAACTAGCCCTATATCTAAAGGCAGTCGATCGCGTACCCGCCCCATTTGCTGCTCATACTCTGTCTTTAATTTATGTGCGATCTCTAAAGCTTTATCACCCGGAACTAACACTAAGTAAATAGTAGGTTCAGATACTATAGGAATAGTAGGATAGTAGCCATTAATTTGCCTAACGTTTTGAATATTAACTTTCATTTTTGAACGACTAGCCTGCAAAAAGCTAGATGGGTCTGAAAGCTGCAATGTTTTTCCTTGCAATTTTTTAATCAGATCGACCTCACTGATTGCTAATTCAGTAGCACAGTAGTTCAAATTATCTGTTGTTAAAAATCTTTGGTTAGGTTTATCCCAAACCACGCTTAACACAACACCATCAACATCTAGATCGTAGACATGGTAATCTCCTAAATCGGAGAAATCACCAATATCTGGAGATAGCTCTAAGCGAAACGAACGCAGACCAACAGTATTAAGTATCAACTCATCTGTGTTTTGCCAAAAAGAGCGGGCTGTTTCAGCCATTCGATATAACCGAGCAGGTGAAGGACTCTTAACAACATCTCCAGCTACTTTGATGGTAGAAACCAATGTACCGTCAAGCCAACCTTCTAAGCCGAGTTTCCCAACAAGCAGAGTTAAACGACCATTATCATCAGCTACTTCATCTGTCCAGATTGTATTCTGTGGATTTTGCTGTTTAATATCTTGAACCCATTCTTGAGAACGACGACCTCGACGGTTTAAGCAAATACGGCAAATTTTTCGCTCTTTTGCTTTTCTTTCCTTTGCCCAATTAGATAGATATCTTTCTACTTTAAGGCATGAATCTTGGCGTGGATAACCAATAGGATAAACTCCACAAGCTGTACAAATTTCGGAGTTTGTTGGGCGATTATTTTTTCACTCTGTATTAAATAAGTAAATGTTATTAGCCGTAGTTTGCTTTTCTTTTAATGCTTCTAGACGTGGTTCAGCGACCAGCTTATCTACATGGTTTTCAATTTCTGAACTTGAATGCTCATTTCCAGCTTTGACATGGTGTAAATTATCTGCTGTAAATGAATCACTGAAATGTACTTTTGGTTTCAAATCAGATGGGAACAGAAATTGAATTTCTTGTTGTAACTCTGTTTGTTCACTAGCATTAAAAATATCAGGTAGTAAATAATAAGCACCTGTTTCATCTTGATAAAGTTGATTGCCTAACGCAAAAGTCTCTTCAAGACACTTTTGCACTTCTCTAAAAGAATTATCAATCACTTGCTTCACACCTAACAAGTCACCAATATTGTTGCTTTTTTTATAACTTTCTAAGATATCTAGATTAACTCTTAATGTGCGAAAGGGTAAATTTCTCAGATTTGAAGGCCAACGATTTTTAAAGATATAGTTAGTTGCAGCTTTAGCTAATGTAGCTACAGAATAGCCCCAATCCCAAAGTGAAATTTCGTTATGAGGTCTTCGATTATCAGCCAAACCCCGTTTCATCAAAGCCATCATTTGATTTAGCCATTTTGAGCGGTTAGGGGAGGCAATTTCCTTAATATTCTCTAAAGGTAAGTCATGAAGGATTTGTGTCAACTCTTCAACTCCTTCTGTGCCTATTTGATCTTCATAACCAAATGGTGTAGCACGAAATACACTCCTATAGGGTTGTTTATGCTGCTCAGGATCTCCTTCTTTATCTATGTGGGCTATGCCATGAAGATAGCCGATGAGAAGTCCGGGTTGCATGGACTTACCCAAGATCTTATTCCAGTCAGCATTTCCATCTACTGATAACTTGGTTTTAGTTAAAAGCGGCATTAATTCAGCAAAGCTATACTGTTCGCCAATCCATGCAAATTCAATTCTTTTAAGCAGATTATTTATATCAGTTCTTTCACCAAACGCACAAAATTGATTGTTGGCTGTAGCTAAGATTTGCGTAACAAACTCTGCACTGGGATCGCTATCTATGTTTTGGAAATGAGCATAAATATCGATACTGCGTGGGTCGGATAACAAATTGTGTCCGTACTCTACTCCCAGTTTAGGATCTTGACTTTGCAAAAGGCGATCGCTCATTTTACCCAAGTCATGAATTAATCCAAGAGCCTCCATTAAAAGAATTGTACGGCGTTGGTCATGGCTTGGTCGCCAGAAAGAATTAGTCATACTTGACCTCCATTAGATAGGCGATCGCCTATTTGCTGAGCGCAACTCTCCAACTCACTGAGTTTCTCAAAAGAAACTTCAGTCATGTTTGGTTTTTGGGAGGGTTCAGGTTCAGGGTTTATTTCTACGATCGCCGTTTCTGTCAATTTACGCTGTTCGCTATCCCACCATTTTCTTGCCTTATCATAAAGTTGTCCAGCTTTTTTAGCAGACTTTCCTTGTAAATATTGTTCTTTAGACTTAAAACTCCCATCAGGGTTTAGAAATTCTGGATCGATTTGTCCAGGTGCAATCAGATAGCGAGGTAAATCCGGTTCTGGTGGTTTTACTGCTGGTTCCGGTTGCTTTAACTCTGGGATATCAGCTTGAATCGCTAAAATACCTTGTTCGTTGAGTCGATCTTCGACAACACCAAAACCACTACTGGTTTTCGCTCCAAAGCCATAAACCGCGAGCATCGCCTCTACTCCTCTTACCACGAGTTCTAAATCCCGAGCAACTTGGATTTCCTTAATTTTACCAAAAGGCACGTATAGAATAACAAAGTCGCCTGTTGTACCGATCGGGACTGACTCCAGCAAAATGGGATTTTTTCCCGTACCTTTTTTGCGATCGTGTGGGTTAATGACTTCCAAACCCATCTTATCGAAAAAAGTTGGATAAAAGTAGAGATAACCAGCTTGTCCTTGCTCGTTATCGCGAGCATTCCCAAAAAGCCGAACGATCTGCTCGTTCTCTTCTTTATATTCGAGTTGCCATAATGCTGCTCGTAACGCCCCTTTCCAGCTTGAAGGAGCAACCATAGGGGTTTGAAATACCTTATCTTTTCGTACTGGATTATCGAGGAGGTGGAAGGGGCGATCGTCCTTGCTGAGATAAGGCTTTTTCAGTTTGAACGGAACCCGCAACAAGAAACTCAATTGTGGTAACGGTAATCGATCGAGCGTCGAAAAATCAGGAGTAAATTCAAATTGATTGAAGTTTATATATCGATCGATCGTCTCATAACATTTTTGCCACTTGTCTAAATTTTTGCGCTTATCTTTCGCAAACATTGCTTGCTGAAGCCAAGAGTCTTGAGTTGCTGAACGTTCGTATTGCATCATTTACCTCTATGCATCCTGTATATTTACGCCTTCATAAATCTCATCCAAGCGAATCGCAAAATCGACCGATTCAAAAGCCAATGTCTGCTGTGCCTCTCGATATTCCTTGAGTAACCAATATCCCTCTCCTGTTTTAACAAACTGCTTGACATAAATCTGATACCGATCGACTAACACATATTCTCGAAATTCAGGGATAGTACGGTAAGCATCAAACTTATCCCCTTGGTCGTAATTGCGAGTACTTTTAGACAGCACTTCTACAATTACCTGAGGATTGGTCACTGTATCGGTTCGGTCTGCATAAAACATCGGTTCTCCAGCAATTAACATCACATCGGGATAAGTAAATAGCTGACTGGATGAAATCCAAAGTCGCACGTCTCCAATGAAAATTTTGTAGGGTTGCTGTCGTAAGGCAAATTTTACATGAGCATAGAGATTTCCTGCAATATCGTTATGGTTGGTACTGCCACCTGTCACTGGGTGCATCCCAGTTTTGCAAGTGTCAGGCGTAAAAGTCTCCATTGAGATAAGCACAGCGTTGCTTGAGGACTTGTGGAACGTTCTGACGTTCCCACTGAGCGCCGGAAATCTTGAGACGCCGACCAATCTGCTTGACCG
>NZ_JAQNCQ010000278.1:0-19781 GCF_028368005.1 Geitlerinema sp. CS-897
CCCTTTCTCCCCCTCTCCCCCTCTAAAAAATGCCCATTCCACTTCCCAAACTCGACGATCGCACTTATACCGAACTCGTAGAAGAGGCGATCTCGCTGATTCCGAGCCTGTATCCCCACTGGAGCGATCGCAATCCCACCGATCCCGGAATTGCGACGATCGAATTGTTCGCGTGGCTCGTGGAAATGCAACTCTATCGGATCGATCGCATCAGCGACGGCGAACGGGAAGCGTTTCTACAGTTGCTCAACGGTTCCTCGTGGACGCTTCCCGACGCAAACTCGTTATCCGCCGACGATCGCAAAGCGGCGATCGCACGGGCGACGCGACAAACCATTTCCGAACTGCGAGAACGCTATCGAGCCGTGACTTGCGACGATGTCGAGTATTTAGTAGCCCAGCGTTGGAACGACACCGATGCGGCGCAAGCGTTGGGAACGGTCGAACGCGCCCAGTGCGTTCCCCTGCAAAATTTGACCCGCCACGACGCGATCGCCAAACGGGAGCGATCGCCGGGTCATATCAGTTTAGTGGTGGTTCCCAACGAGCCAGATCGACCGCGGCCGCAACCTTCTGAGGCATTACTCGACGCCCTCTGGGACTATCTCAACGACCGTCGCCTTCTGACGACGCGCCATCACGTCGTCGCGCCCGAGTATGTAGAACTCGAGGTGGAAGCGACCTTGTTTTTGCGATCGAACGCCGATCTCGATACAGTCCGAAACGCCGCCGAAACCAGCCTTCACCGCTTTTTCCATCCCCTCAAAGGGGGGCGAGACGAGACGGGCTGGCCTTTCGGACGGGGGGCGTATGTTTCTGAAATGTACGAACGCCTCGATCGCGTTCCCGGTGTCGATTACGTTCGCAACGTCCGACTGTCTCTCGTCTCTGGCGATTCCGCACGAGAACAGCGCGATCGGAACGATAACCTCACGGGATTTTCACTCTATCCTTACGAATTCTTTGCGATCGCCACCGTTACCCTCAATATTGTCACCCCTTAAACCCAACTGTTTTAACAATGCCCGACACCCAAGTAAGCAGCTATCTCCAACATTTACCCGCCCTGTTCCAACAGGATACCGATACGGGTGACGTTCCATTTATCGGTCGCTTTCTGTTGGCGTTCGAGAAACTTTTAACTGGCTTGGAAGACGAAACGCAACCGGGTTTAGAAGAAATTCTCGACGGCATTTCCGATCCCACATCCACCGCCCCAAAATTAGCTGGAATTCACCGTTATTTTCGACCCGGCCCCGGTTTAGAAGATTCTCAACGCACCAACGAGGCATTTCTCGAATGGTTGGCGGGTTGGGTCGCCCTCAGCCTTCAAGACAACTGGACGGCGGAAGAAAAACGCCGCTTCATTGCCGAAATCGTTCCTTCTTATCGAAAACGGGGCACTAAAGCCGGTTTAGAAAGCGTTCTCACTGCCTATACCGGAATGGGGGCGAACGTTCGCGAGCTGCTCGAACCACTGCAACTTGGGGTGACATCGACGGTGGGGGTCGATACGACCATCGGTGGTGCGCCACCTCACTATTTTCTGGTCGAGGTGTTTTTCAAACTGTCCGACGTGAGTGTTTTAGAAGAGAAAAAACAGATCGTCCGACAAATTATCGATCGCGAAAAACCCGCTCACACCTATTACGATCTCGTCTCTAAAATCCCGAAATTACAAATCGGCGTTCGTTCGACGGTGGGGGTCGATACGTTATTGGGCGATTAAAGTATTTTTTAGCAAATAATTTGCTATTTGTCAAGGGCATTTGAATTAAATTTAGAGGTCAACCCATGCCAGAAGAAATTGAAAAAAGACTGCGGTATTACACCGGTCAGTTTTTACAAGAAAACGACTTTAACGACGAACAACACTATCACCTCGATCGACAGCGACGACACAATCGCCTGTTGCATACTCCCGGTATTGCAGAAGGCTTAATCGTCACCGGTAGCCCCGGAGATTCCGAGGTCAACGTTCAACCCGGAACGGCGATCGACGCCGACGGTCGCGCGATCGTGTTAACCGGAAACGAAAGCGTGACGTGGACGAGCGATTTTCACGATCGCGAGGTTTTCGTTGTCGTGTCCTACGACGAAGAACCCACCGACTTAGCCACTGAAGGCGTGCGAGAGGAAACGCGCTGGCACGAACAACCGCGCCTGCAAGTCATCGCCACCGACGATCCCGACAAACCGGCCGATACCTTCGTTCGTTTGGCTCGTTTGGCGATCGACAATAACGGAGAACTCCAAGCCACCCCCCCAGCCACTCCCGACTTATCTGTTCGCAATTTCGCCGGGGGACGGTTGGGAGCGCAAGTCGAACTCGATCGCCTCACCTTAACCTATTCCACAGACCCGAGAAACTCACCGAGTTTCTTCGCAGGCGCTGACGATCGCGCCGATTTACAAGGTAGCCTGCAAATTGACGGCAATCTCAACGTGGTCGGCGGGACAATTCAGGGCAATTTAGCCGACAATTCCGTTCGTACCGCAGATTTAACCAATCTTTCAGTGACTGAAGCGAAGCTCGCCAACAACGCCGTCACGGAAGCCAAATTAGCGGACAATTCCGTCAGTACCGCCAAACTTCAAAACAACAGCATCAACTCGGCAAAACTGGCGAACAATGCTGTAACTCTCAACCAACTTGCAAACAATTCAGTCAACGGATTTAAAATTATCGACGGTAGCGTGAGCGCTTCGGAACTGGCCGACGGTGCAGTCACGAACGCGAAACTGGCCGACAATGCCGTTAACACCGCTAAAATTCAAAACAGCGCGGTCGATACCGCAGAGTTAGCCGACGGCGCGGTCACGAACGCGAAACTGGCCGACAACGCCGTCAACGCTGCCAAGATTCAAAACGGCTCTGTCAATACCACAGAGTTAGCTAACGACGCCGTCACCACTGCCAAGCTTGCCGACAACGCCGTCACGTCAGATAAGCTCGATTCGTCAACACGCACCCGAGTCGATCGTGCGCTACAAGACATCGGTGACACGGCAACTGGCACGATTAGGATCGACATCGAGGTTTCCCCAAGTCCAGGCCCCGTCATCCTACCGGGGCCGGGGCCGATAATCGATCCCGGACCGATCGTCACAGCCCCGATTCTCTCGACCAATTACGGCATCTACAGTCGAGTGCGTGGCGATGGAAACGGAACGAAATACGGTCTTTATGGTAGGGCAGAAGGGGGCGACAGCGGATCTCGATTTGGAGTTTACGGTTACGCTCGAGACGGTCAAAATCGCTACGGGGTTTACGGAAATGCCAGCAGTGGGGGATACGCAGGGTACTTTAGCGGTAACGTCCGCGTTACGGGAAACCTAACTAAAGGTAGCGGAAATTTCCTGATCGACCATCCTCTCGATCCGCTCAACCAAACTCTACGACACGGTTTTGTCGAATCCCCGGAAAACCTATGTCTCTATCGCGGGAAAGTCCGACTCGGCGATCGCGGCGAAGCAGTGGTGACGATGCCGAGTTATTTCGCCGCACTGACGAAAGAAAAGGACGCGACAGTGATGTTGACGCCGATCGGTCGCAAGCCATTTTTGGTCAGTTACGAGTGGAACGACGACTGTACGGCGTTGAGCGTGTTCGGAATGGAAAACGCAGAGGTGTCTTATTTGGTCATGGCCGATCGCGACGATCCCGTGATGCGCCACCATCAACAGCCAGTCGAACAAGAGAAAGGAGACGGACACTTTGAAAAAGGAAAACTGTTAAATCCCGAGGCTTACGGCTATCCTCGAACGATGGGCGTAGATTACGATCTCGAGCAGGAACTACCGACGGAAGAGGTTTTCGCTTGAAAGCGAGGTCGGGGGACGTTTGCTGTAACGTCCCCGTTCGCGCCTCACCCCTCGAACAGTCGAGCGATCGCTATTTCAATCTCGGGGAATGTCAAGAGAGCGATCGAACCTTGTGTTCGTTTTTCTTGCGCTTGCGATCGAAAATCCTTTGCGATCGGGCGATCGCCATACGATTAACTCTCGCTTTTGTAAATTGACCACCCAATACTCGGAAATTCCTACCGATCCGTCAATTCGAGTTTTACTTTCAAGGTCTTTTCTCAGACTCGATTCGGCGTATTCTAACGACCCAGAAAATATTTTCGGAATAGGGATGAGGCTCTCGATAAGAGACTTACATTGAGTAGGGGGACGATGGATATCCCGGCGGCATTGGATGACCTCCCATCATCCCCGGATGTGGCATTGGATGACCTCCCATCATCCCCGGATGTGGCATCGGATGACCTCCCATCATCCCCGGATGTGGCATCGGATGACCTCCCATCATCCCCGGATGTGGCATCGGATGACCCCCCATCATCCCCGGATGTGGCATCGGATGACCTCCCATCATCCCCGGATGCGGACATCCCGGCGGCATCGGGTAGCCTCCTGGTACACAGGGGTAGGGATATCCCGGCGGCATCGGATAACCCCACGGTGCGGGTATACATGGCATAGGAGTCGGATAGACATAGACGGGAACGCAACAAGGACAAGTCGTTTGCTTTGTTTCCTCCGTTCCATTCTCCTCTCCTTTCTCCTTTCCTTTTGCTTTAGTCGCACAAACGACATCAGCTAAAATATCCGCAAAGCCGCCGATTGCATTCTTAGAAGTAAACGGCTTACCTCCAGTTTCATTGGCAACACGAGCATATTCCTTCTCCATCTCTGGAGTTCCACCAGTTCCGAGATAGGTAAAGACCGTCACATTTTTTTTCTTGGCTGTGGCAATAGCGCTAGTGGCAGCCTTTTTGTCCTCTTCGTCAACGCTACCTCCACCTGTTTTTAGGGCATCATCGCTCAGGTAAAGAATCGTTCGCAATGCATCAGTCCGCCAATCAAAGAAATTACAGATATCTTCAATAGAAGGAGCACCATCCTCTTGAGGAAGTCCCTTCTTGATTGGATCTCCCTGTTTGGCAGCTTTAAGGCTTGATTCAGGAACTCCAACCTCCCGGGTCAGATAATCCCGGAGACTCATATCAAATTTGGTACCTGGCCAGGTACCTTCAACTCCGAGTTGCTTCACTCTAAGATCGTTGGGACACTTGGCAGCAACTCGATCGGCGGCAGTTTGGGTTGCCTTATCTAGAGCCTGTGCTTCATCGCTCATTGACCCGCTAGTGTCAATGAGAACCACTAGATCGACTTTCACTTTATCAGCCATAATTCAAGACCTCTTGTTAGCAGACCTCCCCAGATCGCGAGATGAAGCCAAGCTCTTGCCAGAACTTCATCTCATTATTCAGGAGCGGTCTAGTGACTTTTTCTTCGCTATAAATGAACCCAATTGGATCGGGGCAACTCATCCGAATCAACAACAAGAACGCGGATAAGCAGGCGGACAGGGGTAAGCCGGGGGATACGAGTAGTAAGAAGGCGGATACTGCTTAGCAGGCGGTGGACACGAGCAGTAATGAGGAGGTGGATACTGCTGAGCTGGGGGATAGGGAGAGTAAGCCGGGGGATAGCAAGGCGTCGGGGGATAGGGGTAAGCCGGGGGATACGGCTGAACCGGCGGATAGGGGTAAGCTGGCGGACAGACTGGCACTAGGTAGTAGCATACCTTGTTTTCCGGTTTGGGTTTTTTGGGCTTTGGCGGTGGTACAGGAACCTCCACTAACTTCGCGATGATGATGGCTTCATTATCCTCTCCTTCCTTGGTGGTAAACTTGGTTTGTCGGGCTTTGGTAGCTGTGTTAAGGAACCCTTGAATAACAACCTTATATTCTTTGTCATCAATTTTTAAGGTACCCACAACATCTATCTTAGGGATAGCCACGAGATCGGGGCCTATATTTGTGTCCGGATCGTTGGGTGTTTCGTCGTGTTCAAATTGGAGATTGAACTGCCCTTTAATGGGATTCTTTGCAATTGTCACCTCCACATGTAAGGTGGCCTTAGCCAGGTTATTATCTCCAGTAATGGTGTAATTGAGATGGTGAAACGTTCCTAGTTCAAAGTCTGTACCGTCTAGAGGAATATTCGTAGATTTGCTTCCTTCAAAAACATACGAACTTTGCTTCAAATCTGGATTAAAGTCTTTAGTTGGGTTGTTTCCTTTAGAGGGTTTTCCCCAACTGATTTGATTGGTATTGAGTCCTGTTAGATCGGTAACATCTGGAGTTCCCTTGACGCCAATAGCGCCGATCCAAGTACCAGAAGTCGTTGCAGTTGCCATATTCTTCCTCCTTTATATCTACAGGATCGAGATTGCCAATCTGCCAAACCCAAAAGCTTGAATTCAAGCAAGGGATGGGAGATTTTCAGAGTTTAATTTCGATCGCCAATATCGATCGAACAGTGCTATTAGTCCTAACTACGGTTTAGCCAGTTAAGGCCACATGAATCATGAGCTACCTTTCGGTTTCTCCGTTTCAGGCGGACAGGGGCCTGGCATCAAGACATAGGAATAGGGCATCGAATACGAATAAGCGGGTGGACAGGGATAACCCCCTGCATAGGGATAACCCCCTGCATAGGGATAACCCGGAGAGCAGGGATAGCCCCCTGCGTAGGGATAACCCCCTGCATAGGGATAACTCGGAGAACAGGGATAGCCCCCTGCGTAGGGATAAGCGGGCGGACAGACTAGCACGGTATAGCCTCCTGGCTGCGGTTGTATGGGTTTTTCGGGGTCGGGTTTGCCGGGGTCGGGTTTGCCGGGGTCGGGTTTGCCGGGGTCGGGTTTTTCGGGTGTCATAATTTTTAATTTCCCCATTAATGTAGCGACATTATCCTTTTCTTCAGCGGTGACAAACTTTTGGCGTTGGGTGTTGCCATCTTTGTCGAAAAAGCCTTCAAAAGAAAGTTCGTATTTTTTGCCATTAATTTCGACAGCCTCGATAACTTCTAGGCTGGAAATAGAAACAACATCGGGTTCTCCTATAGATTTTTCTGGATCTGGTGTTTCGTCATGTTCAAACTTGAGATTAAACGCTCCTTTGACAGTTCCTTGAAATTCGACTTTTAGCGTAGCAGCAGCCAGAGAATTGTCATCAATTATTTTGTAATTGAGATGTTTGAACTCTCCTAGTTCAAAGGGGGAATCCGTAGGGATTTCTACAGAGCTTTTCCCTTCAAAAACATAGGAACTTGGTTTATCACCCTTGATAAAGGGTTTTCCCCAGCTAATTTGCTTCGTCTTAAGACCTATCAGCTCAGTAATAGGTTTAGACGAATCGCTACCCGTCGCCGTGTCCCAAGTTCCAGCAATACTTGCAGATACCATGCCTTTTATCCTTTGCCAATGCGAGGTTTTCTGTGATTACAAAAAGAGGCTAAAGAACCCCTGCCTGGAGGGTAAACTCTCCCGCTCCACGGTAAGAATCAACTAGGATCAAATATTCTCCAGGGTCTACCGCAGTCAGGTGAACCTCTTCATCCGCAGAGCTGGTATAGCCCCGGTAGTCAAATTCCCTGGGGGTAGGTTTTGCTTCCCGCCGCAGGTACACATCAAAATCTACCCCTGACGGCCCGTCCAACTTCAGGATGATGGGTTTGTCCACGCTGATGCGAAACAGGGTAGAGTCGTTGGTCTTATTCAAGCGACCTGAGAGCTTTCCTCCGATTGGGAGTTCCTGAATATCCAGCCGATCCAACGCCCCCAAGATAGAAGCCACATCGATCGCACCGTAGCCATGGTTGTAGTCGAATCCAGTTGCCCCTAAATCTTCAGTAGTTCGGCGCAACAGCTCCCGCAATTGAGTCGGTGGGAGATCTGTGGGAGACTTGAAGCTCCGAATTGCGGCAACGACCCCAGCTGCAACTGGGCAGGCGGCCGAAGTTCCCGAATCGGGACTTCCCGCCCCGAAGGCTTCCGAACCTGAAAAGTGGGTATAGGCACAAAGGTCGGGTTTCTTGGAATCAAGACGCCCAGGTCCTTGAGAGGAATAACCCACTCGGGATTTGTTAATATCAATTCCAGCAATGCAAAGGACACTGGAATGAGAATTGGCTCCATATATGGGTCTGTTTGTGACTCCTTTACATCGCGGATCGGGGCAGTCTGCACCACAATTACCGGCAGCAAAGAGAATGTCAGCACCAGCATCCTCCAAACTTTCCACTGTAATGTTGAAAGGATGGTGAGGATTGTCGCTGTAATTCCCCGGATGTCCCACCGGAAAATCCCAGGATGGATGATACATTCCCCAACTGTTATTAACGACCAGAGCCGGTTTGGGTTCTGGGGCAGCTGAAAGCAAATCGCGCAGTTGGCTGAATGCCCTGATTGCATCACTCAGAAAGCCGTCCATTTTTGACCCTCCCGATCGCGTCGATTGCAGGAGAGCATAATCGAGGAGGGTGCAATTTGGAGCGGCAATGCACACATCAAAGGCACACATCGTTCCATGACCGACTCGGGCATTTCCTGGCGTAACGCTTGGATTTGGAGCCCAACTCTTGCTGGCATCTAATTTCGGCGTTTTGCCCTTACTTTTCAGGTGGGCGAGATTGATGCCGGTATCGACGATCGCCACCATAACGTTAGAACCATCCATGCCTTTAGCGTGGAGTTGCAGCACTTTGAGCAAGTTTTCAACAGTTTGGTCGTTCCCAACCGGAGGACTCCCTCCACAAACAATAATCGGTTCGATTTGGGGATCTGCAAACACTCCCACCCCGTCGTCATCCCGTTCGACAGCATCCATTAAGCGAGCCAGGGCATCTTCGCTTTCCACTTCTCCCCGAACCAGGTAAGTCGAAACTTCCGGTTGGGTATCAAATCTGTACAACCGTCCTACCTCCATTGCTCCAACAGCCTCCCGAGGCTGCTTGTCAGGCAATTGAACGGGCATATAGTTAGCGTCAAACGAGAACCCTTCAGAAGATATAGGCAAGTAATAGGGAACCATATTCATGCCCATGCTAGCTTCCGCAATTTCAGGGTTATGACGCATCTGGATTAATACACGCATTTTCTTCTCTCCTTATTCAATAGATTCATCGATCGCTTCTATTTTGGGATCTCCATAGACTCCCTTGACGGCTGGCTGAATCGACATTAGCTGCTCTACATCCATATCTCCCGATACACGGATAACGTAGAGCTGTCGCTTGGGACTGATGAGAACTAAACCATATTCTTCATCGATTTCTAACTCATTAATCCCCGGAAGCTGTTTGACATCTTCTAATGAGTTGTTCTCGGTTTGAAGTTCGAGCGTAATCAATAAATTCTGCATAAGTATTGAATTTTTGAATCTCTGAATCTGGAGTAATTCTGGAGTATAATCGGCTTGAAATTCACGTTGGAATTCTATGATTTGTCAGATAGAGCAAACTAAAAGCAGAATCTACAGATCGTTCTGGGTTATCTAAACAGCTTAGGTATAAGTCGGTATAGTTACCCCACCATCTAATAACGCACTCTTTGCTACTTTCTCCAATGGGAGTTACCAGAGCTTGAGTGGTTTGAGTAGGAGGTAGATTGGGTAATCTAGCGATGTAATTTCCGGCTGAACTGCGTTGAACGCTGTTCGCAACTCCCTGAGTATTGAGTTGATGGATCTGAGAGGGGGTATAGGTAATGAATCCCCCATGATGTTGCTCGTCAGACTCCGATTGTCCCAGTTGCACATCAGACATATAGCTAAACGTGAACTGACTGTCAGCTAACTGGCCGTTGGGGTGAAAACAGTTAACTTCAATAACAAGATTGCTGCCGTCATGTGTCCAGCCTTTCACTTTTGCTAAGCGTTTTGCAGAAATGGGGCTACAAGCAGTTGCTAAAACTACTCCATTAAATTGCGACAGACCGGGTAGTTCGATTTGGTAGACCCCAGTGTCTAAGCGGCATACTTTGTTTAAAAATCCTTTGGAATTCCATTGGCGTTCTTTGTTAGGAGTATAGTAGTCGTCTGTCGGTCGATCCGCCCATAAATAAGCACCTTCTCTTTGAGATTTTTGGCGGGATTCTTTATAAAAAAGTAAAGTAAATAGACCGTCCGTTAAGAAACCATTTTTAAAGCAATAGACTTGAATTCTTTGGGTCGTTCCAGCAGGACCCCAAAAGTTCACTTGACAAGAATGGTTGCTGTTGCCATAGGGCGAAACGTGAACGATTCCCCGACTTGTTGCCAAGCCAGGTAGATCGACAAGGTACTGTCCTGTTCCTTGACAGAAAATTCTGTTGCAATCGTTGCGGTTGTAATAAGAGTTGTATTGAGCGAACGGGTGAGGTACGTAGGAGGGAACTCTGACTTGATTAGCCCATACCCAGGCTTTTGCAGATTTTACAAGTTCGCCAGTGTCATCATCATCGTTATACTCAAATTCGCTTTCGATTGGAATATCGCTGTCGGACATATAAGTAAACGTGAACTGACTATCGGCCAGATTCCCGTGGGCATCAAAACAATTGATGTCAACAATGAGATTGTTACCGTCGTATTTCCAATTTTTTACTTTTGCCGTGCGTTGGGACTCAGGAGAATCACAGGCAGTTGCTAAAAATACTCCGCTAGATTGTGACATTTCAGGAATTTCAATTTGATAAACTCCTGTCTTTAAGCGACGCACTGTATTGGAGACACCTTTAGAGTTCCATTGACATTTTTTGTTAGGTATATATTCGTCATCTGTCGGTCGATCTGCCCATAGATAAGCACCATCTCTTTCTGTTTTTTTGCGAGACTCTTTATAAAAAAGTAATGTAAATAAACCATCCATCGGACGACCGTCTTTAAAACAACAGACTTTAATCTTTTTGGTCGTTCCAGATGTTTCCCAAGAGACGAGCTGACAGGAATGATTGGTATTGCCATAGGGAGCAACATGGATAATTCCATTTTTTTTTCCTAACCCAGGAAGTTCTACTGTGTATTGTCCTGTTCCTTGATGAGTGATGGTGTTGGCATCGTTTCTGTTGCGATAAGAGTTATATTGATAGCAACTAGAAGGTTTATAAGAAGCAACGGTGGGCTGGTGAGCCCACACCCATGCTTTTGCATATTTGACCAGCTTGTCAACTGATTCGGCTGTCCACGGACGTAAATCAATTCCCTCATCAATTATGCTAGTTAGAGGTACTTCAGATTGCTCCCAAGTCGCGCCGTTGATAGTACCATTATTGCCGTTGGCAGTTTTGTCTTGGGCGATATTACTAGAACCTTCATTTAAGGGCCAATAGCCAACCAGTCCAGGTTCATCTCCCCTGAGTCTGTGGTTCATGGATTGTTCGATCTCGTCTTGGGAACGAATTCGATCCCACAGACGCACTTCAGCAATTTTACCCTTGAAAGTATAGGTTTCATTATTATCTTTGTACATCCCGATCGATAAATCATTTTCAGGATTGTAATTAATGCTAGAGCTAGCAATACTTTTGTTTGCTTTGGCTACTCCATCAACATATACTGTCATCTGTTGACCATCGTAAGTGCCAGCAATATGATGCCACTCATTTAGCTTTAATGTATCGACACCACTACTCAAATACTGAATTCCTTGGGAGGGAATTGTTAAGCCAAAATAGACACCACTCTTACCGTCGAGAAGAATACCATAGCCACTTTCAGTCGAACCCGAGTCATAAACGTTAGAGATAATGCCAGTCCATTCTTGATTAGCTATTGCATAAACCCAAGCTTCTAACGTAATATTTTTTCTGATTTTAAATCGATCTTTTTTGCCTAAAGTTACAAAATTACTTCCGTCAAAGGTAAGAACTGTTTGCAATTCAACCATTGTTTAAATAAACTCCTATATAAAAAAGTACATCAATCTTGAATCACTGACCCATAAGGGCATTTCGACAAATTGATTCTGGCTCA
The DNA here is from genome assembly GCF_028368005.1 of Geitlerinema sp. CS-897. Classification (NCBI taxonomy): domain Bacteria; kingdom Bacillati; phylum Cyanobacteriota; class Cyanophyceae; order Geitlerinematales; family Geitlerinemataceae; genus Geitlerinema; species Geitlerinema sp. CS-897. Next base: position 11,808 of record NZ_JAQNCQ010000278.1, read on the forward strand.
AACTCCAATAGCTGAAACACTTGATTTTTTTAGGCGGTGAAACTGCCCAAGATAGCTAAAACTCATCTGCTGTTGTGGGTTCTCCAAAATTCAGGAGTTACGCACCTCAAGAAATGGAATATAGAGCGTAGGTGGATAGTCTACTCTTAAAAAGCGTTGCTCTACCGCAGGGCAAACACATCTAAATTTTGCTTGAAAGGATCGCCTTGATGTGAATTGCCTGCTAATCCAGATTGTCTCGCTCAACTCGATCTTCAACAATCCTCTCGGATTTTAATTTCTTATTAATCAGCAGTTGTTCATGAAACTAATGATAGGCTTGCTGAGAATCGAAACAGGATGTGTTTGCTCTGCGCCTGAATTTCAATTGCTTATCAATAAGCGGTAAACAGGTAGCGACTGTTCGAGCGACCGCTCGAATGGTTAGACCACTGTAATATACGGATCCCAATTAAATTGATAGCGTTTCCCGTTCGGATCTTTGACGCTAAAACTGACCCAATAGGCGTCTTTCCCACTCCCAGGGAGCTGGGTAATCATGGTTTGCCAGGTATCGGTATTGCCTAACTCAAACGGAGGAAACCCAGTATCAACGCTAGAAAAGCCATCGATATCTACTTGATATTCTCGATCGTCGGTAAGACTTACGGCTCTCCACTTGACGGTATCACCTTGCTTAACTTTGATGGATAAATCGTCGCTGGCTTGACTAGCAAGAACGTCATCTTGCTTTGCAATCATGCGTGCATACGGATGTAGTTGTGTATGGTTAAGAGTCTGACGACTATTTGCGGCGGCTGGATATTTCTTAACGAGTGATTCCGCGTCAATGACACAGAGAATGTTTATTGTGCTCATTTTGTAAGATACTCCTTTCAAGGATGTCTCTGTCAGCAAAATATTCAGAATGAGTGGATTGTTGAAAGATTTTGGAGTTAGACCGACTCAATCATCAGGATTTTTTCGTCTACGATCGCTCTAGACTCGTTTAAATCTTTTCAGCGATCGCCATCGCCACGTCCACCAAGACGCATCGGGATCGAGATGATGTGGACACCCCAAAAAATTGATTTTGGCTTAAACCCCAATGGCTGAAATCTTTGAAGTCTCGTTCGCTATTCTCGATAGCAGAGCTTGTTTCTCAACGCTTCGACTTCGCTCAGCGTTGAGTCCGAGCGGAGTCTAGGACTCAATAAGCTTGAATGAATCGAGATGCCCGTATGCAAGACTGTACTATCTGGTTCGTGTGGGCATAGGGCTAATTAAGTGAAATTGCGGATACTTCCCTGAAGCTTGTTGAAAAATCCGTAATATTACTGAGATAACGCCAAAGTATTGGGAAAACGGCGGGAATACTCCAACCTATATGCCACTTACATAACTGTCATATACAAGCTTGACTTAAGGCGATTAAGTGTTAAAAGCGCCGTAAAGATCGCTGCCGATCGGGGCGTTCTCATCGAGACTGAAGACAATCACCGCAATATGACCGGCCGTTTCCGTATGGGTAGAGTCATACATAGTTAGGGCTTGCTGTATAACACTGAAAGGTAGGGCTGGTAAAGGTTTTGAGGATTTTTTCGAGGGGATAGTGCAAGGTTTCCCGATCGAGATGCTCGACACTTCGACTTCGCTCAGCGACTCGGCTGAACGTTCGGCGATCGCTTATTTAATGAAGAAACGAGAGTTTAAAACGATCGTTGGGCAAGCCCTACGGTATCAGGATTCGCTCTATTCGTCTTTTTCTACAAGTTTCAGTTATGATGACGATCGCGAATTGAAGCTCGATCGCGATGGACGAAATTCCAAATTGCTCCTACGTGATTTGTGGGCTTTTTAGAAAAAGATAAAGTGGGTCTCTTGGACTTATAGTGAAAACCGGGGAAATTACGATCGCCACTTGACAGAAATTGACAGAACTTGAACGGTATTCCTCATACCACGAGAGTTCTGCCATCGATAACCCAAGCCTATCACTGCAACACTAATAGACCCATTGCGATCGAGTTGCGATCGCCCCATTACGGTGCGGGATTGGGATATTTTAAATGTAGTGCATCGATTTCAGCTAACATTTCCGGCGTGAATTCAACGTTGACACTATCGAGGTTTTCCTGCAACTGTTCGAGACTTGTCGCCCCAATAATCGTACTGGCGACGAAACTGCGAGAACGCACAAAGGCTAACGCCAGTTGCGTCGGCGACAGTCCGAATTTCTTCGCTAACGTCACGTACTCCCGAGTCGCAGGTTCGACGTTAGGTTTGCTGTAGCGGTTGCCAAACCCTGGAAACAAGGCGACACGAGAGTTTTCTTTGGGGCCTTCGAGGTGTTTTCCGGTGAGGAAGCCGAAGGCGAGGGGACTGTACGCCAGGAGGGGAACGTTTTCCCGATAACTGGTTTCGGCGAGGGTGGTTTCAAATTCCCGGTTGAGGAGGCTATAGGCGTTTTGGATAGAGACGACACGGGGAAGTCCCAGGCTGTCGGCGAGGTGGCAAAACTGACAGACGCCCCAGGGGGTTTCGTTACTCAAGCCTAAATAGCGGATTTTTCCCGCGTCTATCAGGTCTTTAAAAACTTGTAATTGTTCGAGGATGGAAACGGTTTTTCGATCGCTTTTCGGGTCGAAGGACGGTGCGCCAAAGAGGGGAACGTAGCGATCGGGCCAGTGAATTTGATAGAGATCGACGTAATCGGTTTGGAGGCGTTTGAGGCTGTCGTCGATCGCTTTTTCGAGGTTGGGGCGATCGAGTTTTCGGTCTTTTCCCCGAATCCAGGGAATTCGCGAGGTCGGCCCGGCAATTTTGGTCGCAACAATGAGTTTGTCTCGCTGTTGTTTGACTAACCAAGCCCCGATATATTCGCTAGTTCTGCCCTGGGTTTCTGCACGACTGGGAACGGGGTACATTTCGGCGGTATCGATAAAGTTGACGCCGCGATCGATCGCCATGTCGAGTTGTTGGTGGGCGTCTTCGATGGTGTTTTGCTGCCCGTAGGTCATGGTTCCCAGGCAGATTTCGGAGACTTGGAGGTCGCTGTTTCCGAGAGGGTTTAATTGCATGAATTTTGGGGGAAGAGTGGGGTAGTGGAGTAGTGGGGTAGGGTGGGCATCGCCCACCAATCGATACTGAGTTATCGATCTAATTTCGATATTTGAAATCAATTTTGAATTAACATTTTTGGGGATATTTTTTTAAAAATGCAACGTTTAAAATATTTTTTTAGTATTTTTTGGAAAATCCATGCATTTAAATTTTGATTGGATAGAATGGTGGGCAATGCCCACCTACAAGTACGCTCTACAAGTACGCTCGTTCAAAAAATCAAAAAAACGAAAGTTTTTCTAACCATTGCCACTGCTCGATTTGTGACAGGGTGTCTCGACAAATGAGTTTGGCTTGTAGGGGCGTGATGGTGATGTAGTTGTCGGCGATGGCCGCCATGTCGATGGGAAGTGTATTTTCCCCTTTTTCGTCGTCGATTTCTTCTAGGACTTCTCCTGCTAACCAATAGTAGGTTTTTCCTCGGGGGTCGATGCGTTTTTGAAAAACATCAGTATAGCGACGAACCCCTTGTCTGGCGAGGGTGACGCCTGCGATGCGATCGCTCGGCACCGCCGGAACGTTCACGTTCAACAACATCGGCACTTGGGGAGGGCGATCGCTCAACTGCGCCATGAACGATCGCGCGAACTCCACCGCCGAACCGAATTCCTGAGATGTAAAACTGGTGAGACTGAACGCGATGCTGGGAATCCCTTCGATATAGCCTTCCATCGCCGCCGAAACCGTCCCCGAATACAGAATATCCGTTCCGGTATTCGCACCGTGGTTGATTCCCGCTAACACGAAATCGGGGAAACTGTCTAACAACGCCCCCAACGCGAGTTTAATGCAGTCCGACGGCGTCCCCGAACAAGACCACGCCTTAACCGCCGGGTGAAACATGGCTTGCACGGGTTCGGCGCGAATCGGTTGGTGCATCGTGAGGCTGTGACCCGTTGCCGATCGTTCGCGATCGGGACAAACTACAGTGACGTCGTGTCCGTCTTCGGCCAGAGCGTTGGCCAAACTCCGCACGCCTTTCGCAAAAATGCCGTCGTCGTTACCGATGAGGAGTTTCATACAAATGGGAAAGTGAACGAGAAGCAAATAAGAATCGAATCAGAAGCCCATCAAAGCCGTTGGTATCGCATCCCCGGTAGGTTCGACACCAAGTCCAACAATTCTAGCTGAGCTAAGGAACTCAAGACGATGCCGGCCTCGAGTCCAGACTGTTCGACGATAACATCGAGGGCGGTGGGTTCGCCGGAAATCACCGCAAACACGCGATCGAGATTCGGCGGTAACTTGGGTTTGGGTTTGGCTGGGGGAACCGTGGCGGGAACGGATTCGGAAACCGTCGGCGTCGCTGGCGTGACATCCACCTGGGGCATTTCTCCCAACATTTCTAGTAAGTGTCCCTCGTCGAGAACCAAGTTCGCCCCCCGCGAGAGCAACCCCAGACATCCCCGCGAGTTGGCGTTGTCCAGGGAACCGGGAACGGCGTAAACGTCGCGGCAGAAGTCGTTGGCGACGTAGGCGGTGATTAACGCCCCGGACTTTTGCGGGGCTTCGGTGACGAGGATCGCGCGACTCAATCCGGCGATGATGCGGTTGCGTTGCGGAAAATGTTTGCGATCGGGTTGGGTTCCGGCGGGATATTCGCTGACGGCTAACCCCGATTGCAACACTCGTTGGTAGAGCGATCGATTTGCGTGGGGATAGACGACATCGACTCCCGTTCCGAATACGGCGATCGTGCGTCCGCCAGCCTCGAGACAGGCTTCGTGGGCTTCGGCGTCGATTCCAGCGGCGAGTCCCGACACGATGGTAAATCCTCGCTGGCTGAGGACGCGACTGAAGCGGCGCGTCCAGCGTTTGCCGTATTCGGTGGGATGACGGGTTCCCACGATCGCCACAGTCGGGGTGACGCCTCGATTTTCGTCAGCGTCGGGAACGCCGCGATAGTACAGAATCGGCGGTGGGTTGGGGATTTCTTTGAGTAAGTGAGGGTAGTCGCGATCGCGCAGCGTCCAAAATTGCGGGTTTCGTTCGAGGTGTGTCTCGAACAGCGAGGCGGGATCGAGTTGCGATCGCCCTTCGACGATATCGGCGACTTTTCGCGTTCCCAAACCTTCGACGGTTTGAAGTTCCTCGGGTGAGGCGTGCCAAGCGGCCTCGAGGGAACCGAAGCGATCGTCGAGGCGGCGCAGTAAAATCGAACCGACCCCTCGCACTTGCACCCAAGCCACCCAGTAAGCGCGTTCGTCCATTCATTTTCAGAGGTTAGGTTTCCGAAGCCGGATTTTTACGGATTTGGCGCAAATGCTCGAATACGCTTTTATCGCCGATGTCTGAGGGGATGGATTGGGGGATTTTGCGAGCGGCGAAAATAAAAAACAATACTGCCCAAGTCCCGAGTAAAACAGGTTTTGCGTCTTCCGGAAGCCATCCAGTCAAATGTCCCAGCAGCAAAATGGGAATCAGCGGCGTGAGAAATTTCGTCTCGAAGCGATCGAAACAGAAGGCTTCTTTAAAGAAAATGCCCGTCAAGGCGGCGAAGGTAAATCCGATTCCCCAGAGGCTGTTGGGGTAGTCGTACACGGCGAGGGCGAAAGGCTGTTCGCTTTGCAAAATCAGATCGATCGCCGAGGCGAACCCCACCAACCAAAACGCCTGCAACAGACGATGTAATGCCGCCATGTAGATGTGAATCGTCAGCAGGCTGACGCCGAGTGCCAGACAAAACACGATATATAGCGGCGTCACGGCTTCGATCGCACCGGGAATTTTATCTTGCCAGAAGACGATCCCCGTTCCGACGGCGAAACAGAGGGCGGCGACGAGCAATCCGGTACGATAAATGCGGACTTCCCAGCGATCGCGATCGGTGATTTGGTAGGTTCCAAACTGTCCGAAATAGACTTTGGGTTCTAAGTTGGCGTCGTTCATGGTGAGGTTGAGAACGTTTCGGGCGTACAGTCTCGGCTTTATAGAGATTTTAGGTCAACTGAGAAAAGTTCACCAAATTCCGGGGTTTGCCCCGATTCAACGATTCGCCCGTGCAGTCAAAAATTCTTCTTCGAGTTGGGAACTCGCCCGAATCGACTGACGCAGCCACGCCAGTTGTAAATCTACGCGTTCGCGATCGCCCAGTTGCCAGTTATCGGTTTCGCCGCGCAGTCGCTTTGTCAGTTCGTATAAAGACAGGGCTGCACTGACGGAAATATTGAAACTTTCGCTAAATCCGTACATGGGGATTTTCGCTCGAATGTCAGCGTGGCGGCAAGCGTAGTCCGACAAGCCGCGCAGTTCCGAACCGAATAAAATGGCTGTTTTTTCAGTGACGGGAACGCGATCGATCGTCGTGTCGGGATCGTGCGGCGTCGTGGCGACGAGGGTATAGCCGTTGTCTTTGAGGCGATCGAGACAGGCGGCGGTGTTGTTCGTCCGAACGTCGTCGTAGCGATGCAGCGTCAACCAGCGATCGGCCCCCATACTCACTTGGCGATTGGGATCGAATTCGGTGTCTCGTTCGACAATATGCACGTCTTGAATGCCAAAGCCGTCGCAACTGCGTAAGACAGCACTGGCGTTATGGGGTTTGTGAATTCCCTCGAGAACCACGGTCAGCCGTCGCGTGCGCTGGTTTAATACCTCTTGCATTTTTTGCCAGCGAGCGTCGGTGACGAACTGGCTGAGATAGGAAACGAGATCTTTTTTTAGAAAAAACTCCATTCAAATATCGAATTGATGTATGTTTTTATTATACTCTAAATGTTAGATTAAATATATATTGTTTAAAAATTTTTATATTTTTTGGCTGATGATAATAGGTAAAAAAATTCAATCGATCCTAAAAACATCCCAAACACTCTTTTGACTAACTTTTTTATCAATCTCGTAGCTACTTTTGAGTCCTTGGATTGCTATAGCGATCGCCAATTAGGTAAGGAGAGTTAGCTCTGGCTGTGTATGACTTCCAGACTTAAAAACATCCTAGCTGCTCTGTCGATCGGAGGCAAGCTTGAGTCTTCGATTTAGCTGCTTTTAGGTTTCGCGATCGCTCGAGCCAACCCGTGCATCTCAAAAATCTAAATTTATCAGATCGGAGTCTCTGCACTGAATCGATCTGCTGTTGGGTTTCGCGATCGCTCCACCCATGGGCTGAGTGAAGCCGAAGTCCAACTTACCTCAAACTCATATTTTTACATCCATTGAGATGCACCTAAATTCAACCTACCCCAGACTCATAGTTTTACCTCAAGTGAGATGCTCCCTCTATAATGAAATTAGCTGCACCCTAGATAAGAGAAAAATGTATGATTGCCGTTCCCCATTACATCGACCCAAAAGAATATCTTGAAATTGAGCGCCAGAGCCAAATTCGACATGAATATCGGCGTGGCTTAGTCTACGCGATGGCTGGCGGTACTGATAATCACGATCGCATCACGTTCAACTTCCTGAAGTTCATTGACGATCGCTTCAGCGATCCCACCAATTGCCGATTTTATTCGGGTAACGTCAAAGTGAATTACCAGGACGAGTTTTACTATTGTCCCGATGCTTTCGTAACCTGCGACCTACGGGATCGGAGCGATCGCTACATCAAACGCTACCCCAAACTCATTGCTGAAGTCCTTTCACCCAGCACGCAAGCCTTCGATCTCGGTGAAAAATTTAACGATTATCGAAAGCTCGACTCCTTAGAAGAATATGTATTAATTTCCCAGGAGAGCCAGTGCGTCGAATGTCGCCGTCGCACCTCTGAAAATACTTGGGAAGCGGTCGTCTATAAAGATCCGTCGCAGTACTCCGCCTATACCGCGAAGCGGTTAGGGGGTGGTGAAGCGGCGGTGAGTTGAGGTGCGTCCCCTGAACAATGCGATAGCGAGAGAAGGGGATAGCGCCGAAACGAGCAATCAAATATAA
>NZ_JAQNCQ010000016.1:0-9547 GCF_028368005.1 Geitlerinema sp. CS-897
CTCCCCTTCTCCCCCTCTCCCCAGCTCCAACCACGGTTGCGGAAAGCCCAGAAATCGTGATGTAGTTAAGAAAAGTTCGAGTGTAGACAGTCGAATAACTGTCACAAGCTCCTGACTGTCTTTTAGAACGTCGTTCTGTCGTGTTTTTCCAATGTCTTATGATGATGTCCTCTCGGCAATCTACCTCTGCTGCATCGGGTCAAGTGCAAGCCGAACTGGATTTGCTCGATGCGATTTTGCTCGGTGACGACTGTTCGTATCCCTGGAATCCCGTCGATCGCGAAGCGAACGCCCGATTCAACCGTCTCGAAGAAAGCCTCGATCTCGAAGATCTCGAAATCGGCGATCGCTGTTCTGCGTTTTTCCAACGTCTCGACGCCTGTTGGCTGGAAACCCAACTCCACCAGAAATTCGGCGCTCGAGTTCCCCGAGAGATTCTCGAGGCGATCGCCTGTCAAGCCACCGAGTTGGCCGCCGCGAATTTATCTGTTGCCGATCGTTTGGTACGCTGCGTACAAGGGTTGTTACCCAACTGGTCGATCGACGACCTGCAAGTTCTCGCCCGTCCTTTCGCCTATGCCATGCGCGGCGATCGCGCCGACCTCGTGTCGAACTCAGAGCGGAGTTGGGCAGATCTGTCTTCGATCGAACGCGCTCGCCTCAGTTTGGCGATCGCTCGTTTCACTCTGTCAAACCTACACCGCGATGTCTGAATTACCACCGTTAAACACCGATACAATTTGGGCAATTCTCAACGAAGACCTCGACGACGATACCGTCAACCGCCTCGTTTGGCACTATCTCGGGTATCGATACGACGAGGCGACCCAGCGTTGGGATAATTCAGAAGTCTCCGAAGACTGGAAACAGGACTATCCCGAACCGCCGAATTTCATCGCCAACCGTCCGCCAACGGTCAAACTCACGCGATCGATCCCCAAACCCAACAAACAGCTTTTAAAAGAAAAGCTGGGCTTTAAAGGCTACAAAATTGGTGAGTTCGATCCGCGAGACACGCGCCGCGCAACGATGGCTAACTGGCTCCTCAGCTACATGACCGATCGTCCCGAGGTCGTACGGGGATAAGATCGAAACGCTCGACAGAGAAACCTCGAGACATCGCTTTGGCAGTTCGCAACACCTCACACTCGAACTGAACTCGTACGGTTTTTCGGTAATTCAGTAACGCTCCCGTCTCGAGCGCTCTCGTATATGCCCCCGATATCGAGCCAAAAACCCCGGTATCTCTAAAGATGCTGGGGTTCTCGTTCGGGGCGAATCTCTTCGTTCGACCGATCCCAAACCGACGGTATCCCTCGAAATCCACCGCCGGATTCGACGCGTATTCAAGACAAAGACCCGATCGCGAGAGCCAGCACCGACGGATGAGAGGAGCGATAATTAGCGTGAGTCCCAAAGCCACCTTACCCATGTCTCCAAGCGATATCGAACTTTATCAAAGCCTCCAAGCGGGAGACTCCTCTGCACTGGGAACGCTGTACGATCGATACGGGGGCATTGTGTACGGCTTGGCGTTGAAAGTTCTCAAAGCTCCTCAAGAAGCCGAAGACCTCACCCAAGAGATCTTTTTAATTCTGTGGCGAAAACAGAACTATAATCCCCAACGGGGGTCTCTCAGTACGTTCCTCACCATGCTGACGCGATCGAGAGCGATCGACCGACTGCGATCGCGCGGACGCAAACAAAAGTTTTTGGGCAATTGGGGAACCGCCATGAGTGAAGATGCCATCGTTTCCACGACACCGTTTGACGAAGTGTCCCTACAAGAACGTCGAGACCGAGTCCGCGATGCCCTCGACGACCTGCCATCGAAATACCGTCAGGTTTTGGAACTGGCTTACTACCAAGGCATGAGTCAATCGGAAATTTCCGCCTATCTCGATTTGCCTTTGGGAACGGTGAAAACGCGATCGCGCCAAGGTTTGCTCAAACTCAGAGAACATTTACGAGATTGGATTGGCTAACACACGGACGATGACTAACGCTTTACCTCCAGAACGATTACAGGAACTCGCCGCAGGCTACGTTCTCGGAGATTTGTCTTCCGAGGAAGCCGAATGCTTTCAAGCCTACTTGCAACAAGACCCCCAACTGGCCGTCGAAGTGGCTCGATTGTACGAAGTTCTCGGCGTCATGCCTTACGGTCTGCCGAACGCGCCGCCACCGCCACGCCTGCGGAATAACATCCTCGCGGCCGCGACCTCCGAACCCCCGGCTGAGAACCCGATCGCTGCCGAACCTTCCGAAGACCCCGCTCGACCCGAACCCAAAATCGCCCCGTTTCCTGAATCTCCTCGCTGTTTCCGTCGTCGCTGGGGTGGGTGGCAAGTGTGGACGAGCGGAATTGCAGCGGTGGCAGCGGTGGCGTTGGCGGCGGACAACTTCCGCTTGCGTCAGAATTTACAGGACGCTGAAGTCGAACTAGCGTGGGAACGTGCAGACTTTGGGGCGCTCGTGATGCCGTCAGAGGCAGTTCTGGCGAACAATTGGGACGGCTTGGAGCAACTGGCCGACGATCATATGGATGCCATGAGTCGCAAACAAGGACCGATGGATTTCAATTCCAGCGATCTCGCAGCTATTATCGATCGCTTCGATCGCCAGTTCGAGTTCGACGACACCACCCCCACCATCGCGCGTCGCGACGTTCGGTTAATGGGGGGAAGTCTGTGTGAATTCGGTAAAATTCCCGGTTTGCGCTACACCTACACTACCGACGACAACCACACGATCTCGTTTTACCAAATCGATACGCGAACCGATCGCCTGTCTCTTCCGAAAACGGGATCGGGCAAACTCTACATCAGTCAGCCGGGAAAACCTCGGATCGTCTTGTGGGCAGATAATACGTATATTTACGCAATTGTCGCCGAGCTACCCCCTGAAGAGTTGAAAGATCTCTCTTACAACGTCGTCATGCAGTGAATTTATACGAAATCCGATTTCCAAAAAGCGGCAACAATTAGGCAAAATTTAGCCCATGATAATTCGTAATCTTATGCCATCTGGCTCTATCTTCCACTAACAAAACAATTTGTTCTTCAGAAGTATCTCTCTCGGTGCGCGTTCCCTAGCGGAGGGGCTGTGTGCGGAACCTGCGTCCACACCGACGTTCTCTGCGATGCAAGCTCGCAGAGCTGCGTCGGCTTCGCCCTATAATACGGGATTCCGTATCCAACCGATTTTGAGTCATTTTTTGGGTTTGAGTGGTTTGACTTGACCAGATCTCAACTGATTTTTTCTTAAATGTCATTTTTACCCGAATTTTTCTTTTTTATCAATTTTAATTCCTAACTGATTTCCGGCTGATTTTATCGTCTTCTCGTACTACTTAATGCACTCAAAATCAAAGTACAAAATGTGGGTTAACAAAAGCCAAACATGGCAAAGCTATCGCCAACCTTGCCATGCTTGAGATTATGACAATTCAGCACCTTTGCGAAACGCGATCGCCTCCTTATTTTTCCGTTCCGGCGTTAACTGCAAATACAACCCCGGCGTCACCAACATCGCGATTAACGTCGACGCCACCAACCCAAACCCGATCGCAGACGCTAGCGGAAACCAAATCGGATCGCTCAACGCCAACGGAACGATCCCCACGATCGTTGTAATACTGGTGGTTAAAATCGGACGCAGGCGATCGGACACCCCATGCGCCGCCGCGTGGCGAACGTCCATCCCATTCTCGCGGTGCGCGTTCATCGTTTCCACCATTACGATCGCATTGTTCACCACAATTCCAAACAACGCGATAATCCCAATGACCGCCGGAAACGAAATGGGAATGTTCAACAGGAAAAATCCGCCAAACGTCCCAATTAACGCAAACGGAATCACCAACATGATAATCAACGGTTGCGTAAACGACCCAAACTGAATCACCAACACCGAAAACACCAGGAAAAACGCCACCATCGCCATTTGTCCCGCCGACCCAAAGGTTTCGCTTTGCGTTTCCAACTCCCCAGCAATCTGATAACTGTACCCCTGCGGCCAGGTTTTCTCCAGTTCCTCTAACTTGGGAACCAAATCCCCAAACACGATTTCACCGGGACTGCGACCCTTATTCTTCGCCAAAACCGTTACCGTTCGCTGTGCGTCTTGGTGAGTAATCGACAGCGGTGCGACGCCAAACTCGAGGTCGAACACTTCCGGCCCCGCCACCAACGTTCCATCCGGCGCAACCAACCGCAACGTCTCCAACTCGTCGAGGCGCGTCGGGCCGCCAACAGCCCCCTCGCGAGACGGCCAAACCGTACTCAGACGAATTTCCAAATCCTCCTCGCCGCCGCCGATGGGATAGTCGCCGATGTCGTTGTCCGTCATCAAATAACGACCTTGCATCGCCAAATCGTCTGCGTCAAAGCCGTAAAAGTCGATCGCCTCTCGTCGCGGCCGCAGCTTAATATCCGAACGCAACGCACCTAAGTCGTCGCGAACGTCCACCGAACCGGGAATTTCCCGTAACGCCGTCTGCACCTGTCCTGAAATGCGCCGCAGTTCGTCCATATCGGAACCCGAAATCTCGATCGCAATGGGATCGCCGCCTTCCCCCGTTAACTGACGGTTCACTACCAACGACGCACCGGGATACTGACGTATCGCCACTTGCAACGCCTCGCGCAGTTCCTCCACGTACTCGAACGACATTCGATCGCGCTCTCGTTGCGGCGTAAACATCGCCGAAAACCCCACTAAATAGGTTCCCGTATTGGCTTGAATCCCACTTTCTTCCACGAGTTGGCTGCGCTGGCCGACAAATTTCGTCACGCTTTCGAGATACGGTTGCGATCGCAGAATTTCGCCAATCTCGTCGGCCACCGTTTGAGACGTGTCTAACGTGGTCGTCGGCGGAAGTTCCACATTAACGCTGAGTTTGCGCGCGTCGTCGTCAGGAAACAAATTCGAGGATAACGATCCCGCTAACACCACACTCAACACGAATGCACTCAACGCACCCATCGTCCAAAATCGCGCCGTGGCTTTGTTGCGAACCGTATTCCGCAGACTCCATTCGCGAAACCCATCAGACGCCGCTTTCGACAGGCGATCGATGCGACTGGCTTTTCCCGTGTGCTTCACTTTCCCCAACAAAAACCGCGATAGGGGAACGTCCACAAACAAGGCGATGATATAACTCAACACCAAACAGGCGATCGCACTCAAGGGAATCAAGCGCACGAATTTCCCCATCGTTCCCCCGATCGCCATCAAGGGAACCATTGCCAAAATCGTCGTTAACTGACCTGAAAACGCCGGAAGTGCATAGGTTTTCAACGTTTTCATCGCCGCGCGATCGAACGGCAACCCCTGCACGAAAATTCCCTCGTGCATCCCCTCCATCATCAAAATGAAGACATCCACCAACAGCCCCAACGACAGAATCATCCCCACCTGAACCATCGTATTGAGGGTAAAGCCAAAAATCCACAACAGCGCCAACGCTCCCAAAAACGTTAGGGGAATCGACAATCCGGCGATAATCGCTTCGCGCCAGGTCAACGCCAACAACAACACCACGAACACCGCCAAAACCCCCTGCCACGCATTAGAAAACAGGTTGTCGAGGTCTTCGAGAATCGTGTCGGCGTCGGTGTTGATGACGCGGTAATCCATCCCGTGCGGCCAGAGAGTCGGATCGGCTTTCGCCGCTTCCAAGGCTTCCAAACTGGCTTCGATGGTTTGAATGGTGTCCGAACCGGGAACCTTGACAATATCGACGTTAATCGTCGGCTGAAATGCGTTCCCCTCGTAACTGACGAAGGCGCGGGTTTCCTCCCGTTCCAAATCTCGCCGCACCTCGGCGATTTCCCCGAGTAACACCACCCGTCCCTCGGATTTAGAGGCGCTGGCGTTACCCAACCGCACCACCGGAAGCTGTTTCAAGGCTTCGACGCTGCGAAATCGACCGTAAAAGCGAACTTGCGCCCCGATGTCGTCGCTTTCAATACGCTCCCAGGGCATATCGCGGTTTCCTGTTTGAATGGCGCGGGCTACTTGCGTCGGCGAAATTCCCAAAGTGGTGAGACGGCTGGGAATCAGTTGCACGTGAACCACCTCTTCGCGCTGTCCGCCGAGGTTGACTTCGCGCACGTTGGGAACCCGTTCGAGGAGGTCTTGCAACTCGTCGGCGGCGCGACTCAATACCGCCATGTCGATGTCGCCGTATAAAGCAACGCTCAAAATGGGGGTGTCTTGGCTCGAAATTTGCTCGATCGTCGGTTTTTCCGCTTCTTCAGGTAACTCGGCTTCGGCTTCGTCGACTTTGGCGCGAACTTGGGCGATCGCTTCGTTCGTCTCGGCGTCGGCGACGAATTCGACAACGATTTCCGATTGACTGTCAAAGGAAGCGCTACTGAGTTCTTTGAGTCCTTTGAGAGATTTGAGTTCTTTTTCGAGTTCGTCGGTAACTTGGTTTTCGATGGTTTCGGGATCGGCACCGGGCCAAGTGGTGGAAATGCTGGCGATCGCCACGTCGATATCGGGATCGCCTTCTTTCACCATACTGCTGGCTCCCAAGAGACCGCTAATCACCAGCAACAGCACCAGCAGCATTCCAAAGATCGTCTCGAGGAAGAAAAATCGACTCAAGGGCGAGACGCGATCGCTCGAAGTGTGGGTAGATAATGGAGGTTCGGACATCGTTATTGTGAAGTGAGGCGATCGCCTACTCGATAATTTCAACCGGCGTTCCGTTCACGAGGCGGTTTTGGCCTTCGACCACGATCGCTTCGTTGGGTTCGACGCCTCGCACGATTTCCTGTTGCGACAACCCTTCGATTCCCAGTTCCACAGTGCGCTCTTCCACGCGATGGGTGTCGGGATTCACCACAAAGACATGGGGGTTGCGATCGCGGTACACAAAGGCGCGATAAGGCGCGACGATCGCGTTGGGATTTTCATCAGTCGCAATCCAGGTATGCACCCGCGCCCCATGTTGCAGCTTTTCTTCCCCCTCAGAAATGCGAACGGTGACTTCGACCCCCCGTCGTCCCGGCGTCACGGAAGGACTCACAGAAAACACCGTCCCTTCAGCCACCGCGATTTCCGTCAGTTGTTCGCTCGTCAACCCAGTTTGCGAAGCGTCGGTCATATCTTGTTCGAGAACGACGATCGCCCGTTGGCCGGGGCGCACTTGCTGCCCTTCATAGGCGGGAAGTTCGATTTCGACATCGTACTGGCTGGGGTCGATGATGACGATCGGAATCGATTCGATGAGGTCTTGATAGCTGCCGGAATTGACGATTTGCGGGTTCCAATATTCCCCTTGGCGAACGTTGAGATAGGCGACGATCCCGTCGAAGGGGGCGACGATTTGGCTGTCTTCGACTTCGACGCTGCTGCGAGTAATGTTCGCGTCGGCGGATTCGATTCCCGCTCGGGCCGCTTGGATTTGGGAATCTGCCGCTCGCACGCTCCCTTCGATCGCAATGACGTTTTGTTCGGCGGCGGTCACTTGGCTCTGGGCGGCCGCGATTTGGGTTTCGGCAGCTCGCACGTCGTCGTGGGCAGCTCTGAGAGCGGCACGGGCAGACTCGAGGCTCGCTTGGGCTTCGTTGTAAGCGTTTCGCGCCACGTCGAGCTGTCGCCGTTCGACCACTTGTTGCTCGACGAGATCGCGGTAGCGGTGGAAGTCAGCTTCGGCCAGTTCGAGGTTCGATTCGGCCCGGCGCACGTCGGCTTCGGCGCGGGTGACGTTTTGAACCGCTCGCGATCGCTCGGCTTCGGCGGCGGCGACTTGGGCTTGAGCTTGTCCGACTTGGGCTTGAGCTTGTCCGACTTGGGCTTGGGCTTGCTGTTGTTGGGCGATCGCAGACAGTTCTTGTTGGCGAGCTTCGGCGGCGGCGGCGCGAGATTGGGCTAAGTCCGCTTGCAGTTGGCGATCGTCGACTCGGGCGAGGAGTTGTCCGGCGAAGACGCGATCGCCTTCTCGCAATTCCCGTCCGTCGATTTGGGCGATCTGATTGACGGTTCCCGAGATTTCAAACGTCAGGTGTTTGGCGCGGACGGCGCGAACGTTGCCGTCTCCGAACACCCAGCTTTGAATGGGAGCGGTGCGGGCAGCAACGGTACGCACGGGCAATCCGGCCACTTCTGTTACAGAGGCGCTTTGGGTCGGTTCTTCGAGGCGACTGACGATCGCGACTCCCGTAAAAAGACCGAAGGTGGCGATCGAAGCGGCGTAAATCCAGGGTTTGTATCGTTTGGGTTTAGATGCCGGTTTTGCGATCTTTTTGGGTTGGGAAAGTTGGGAAAAAGACGGTTCGGACAGTTGGTTCATGGGTCGATAGATTAGCTTTTTTGACAGTAAAAGTTTGGACTCGAAACCTTCTCAGTGCCGAGCGCCAGTTTTATTTGTACGCACCAAGATTGAAGATAAAAATTTTAAAAACAGTTATAAATTGTTTGTGCGTCCAACAATTTATAATCTTTTAATGCGATTCGAGTAGATGTTTTTAAGGTTAATGGGGCGTATTCTGATGTTTTTTAGTACTAATTCCGTTTTCGAGAATGTAAGTTAGACCGTCAAACCACTGTCGGACAAATTTTATTTTGTCTTCAGTGATATCTTCACGATCGATATTTTTAAAATCGATCGCGAGTTTTCGAGGAATCCAATATCGCGAACCTTCCCACAACGCATCGATCGCAAAAATGGCTAAATCTGTATCGATGTCCTCGGTGATTTCACCCCGTTCGATTCCAGCTTTAACGAGGTCTTGTAAATACGATCGCGAGGTCAGTTGCGTGCGGTGTAGGACTTCATCGCGAAAAGGAAAGTCGCCATACGACGCTCGGTATAGCAATTGACACCAACGGGGATCGTTGGTGACGAAATCGCTACTGCGTTC
The DNA here is from genome assembly GCF_028368005.1 of Geitlerinema sp. CS-897. Taxonomy (NCBI): domain Bacteria; kingdom Bacillati; phylum Cyanobacteriota; class Cyanophyceae; order Geitlerinematales; family Geitlerinemataceae; genus Geitlerinema; species Geitlerinema sp. CS-897. The sequence goes on from NZ_JAQNCQ010000016.1 coordinate 8,877, forward strand.
GAACAACCATCGCAGATAAGGGAAAAACCCCTTTTGAGATTCGGGCGGTTCGACGGCGAGGAGAAACTCGACTTCTTTCTCGATCGCTAAATCCACGAGGTACAGGTAAAGATCCTGTTTGTCCTCGAAATACTGGTAAAAACTCCCTTTCGAGATGTGGGCTTGTTTGACGAGTCGAGAAATCGACGCCACCCCGTAGTCGTGACGGGCGAACTCCTCGATGGCGATCTCGAGGATGGTGTCTTGTTTTTCAGGCGGAAGGTTGAAAAAGGTGGGTTTGGGCATGGCGACGGACTCGAACTCGCGTGTGACTACCCAGTCACATGACCGGCTAGTCACATCTTAACGCGGGGCGATCGATTTGTCACGAAAATCGCGATCGCCCCTCTGTACCCTCGATGGTGAGAGAGTTGCTACGTCTACGGCGATTCCTCTTCAGAGAGATATTGCTGGATGAAGGCTAAAATCGCTCGATCTTTAAAACCGCGAGCTAACGCTTGCAGTTTTCGGGCAAACGGAACGTATTGAGAGCCGAGTCCCTCGAGATCGGCGGCGCGATCGCGAATTCGCTTCATATTGCCCATCCTCGCCAGTTTGTAGAGCCGATCGAGCTCCGACGGTGGCGGCGGCACGATCGGTCCGCCGACCGTCTCCTCTGACCGTTCAGTCTC
>NZ_JAQNCQ010000279.1:0-9436 GCF_028368005.1 Geitlerinema sp. CS-897
GGAGAGGGGGAGAGAGGGAGAGGGGGAGAGAGGGAGAAACTATTAACTGTTCTCTGTTCCCCGTTCCCTGTTCCCTGTTCCCTGTTCCCTATTCCCTGTTCCCTATTCCCTGGTGACTGAAACACTGTTGACTGCTCACTGTAAAAGGTGACTGTCTTCATCTCCCCATCTCTCAACTGCGTCCGGTGACAGACAAGCCTTCAACGATCAGTGAGGGAGTGTAACAGGAGCCGTTCCAGATTCCGTCGCCGCCAAGTCTGACAAGGTTCCGTAAGGCAGTGTAGACGTTACCGGACACCATCGTATCTTTGACGCGGCCGATAACTCGGCCGTTTTTAACGCGATAGCCGAGGGCGACGTTAATCGAGAAGTCACCGGACAAACCGCCCCCCCCGCCGAGCATTTCATCGACGATCAGGCCGTCGTCGAGTTGGGAGACTAAGTCGTCGAGGGAACCGGAACCAGGACGAACGATGAGGTTAAACAGTCCGGGGGTGGGATAGCCTTCTAAGCCAGGGCGAAATCCGTTTCCCGTACTGCCACATCCGAGAATTCGACCGATGCGGCGATCGGTGTAAAACAGTTGCAAAACTCCGTCTTCGATAAAGACGATGGGACGAGTGGGAGTCCCTTCGTCGTCGAACGGACAACTGTAAGGGCCGAGGTCGGGATGTTGGGATAGGGTCAGATGGGGGGAGAGAACGCGATCGCTGAGGCGATCGCACCACGGCGATGATTTTTCGATCGCCCGTTTGCCGTTGAGTGCCGATTGAATGGTACCCCACAAGAGATCGGCGGCTTTGGAGGTAAACAGGATCGGAACGCGACCCATTGGCGGTAAGACGTTGGCCTGGGCCCAAGCCAGACGCAAGAGGATTTTATCGGCCAGTTCTTGGGAATCGAGGGTATCCCGCTGGGTTTGCCCGTCGCAGATACTTAAAAAATCCTCACCTCGTACCCATTCAGCGGCGAGATCGCTGCTGAGGGTGGTGTCGGTATAACTGGCGTCGAGGCCGTAGGTGTTGGCAATGCGGGTGGTTTCCATTTCGCATTCCCACGCCGCCGTGCAGAGAATTTCTGGGTAGTGCGATCGCACGATGTCGATGGCTTCTCGTCCCCACTCGATGAGTCGATCGACGGGAACCGCCTGTCCGATATCGGGATAGCTCGCGTTCGACGACGGACTGAGTTCGATGGCTTCGGGAGGATTGAGAGAACTAATGGCGATCGCGCGATCGACGAGATCTTGAGGATCGACATCACCGTAAGCCACGGCCAATCCGGGGCGTCCTCGTTTCCACAGACGCAAGCACAATCCGTCCGACTCTACGCTTTCGAGTTGCTTGAGGCGATTGGCTTCAAAGTAAACGGGTCGCGTATGAGATTGCGACAGAAAGACTTCAGCCGCTTCAGCTCCAGCACGAAGTGCGAGATCTAGGAGTTTTTCTACCATGACCGGCCCCAGCGCGACAAACGATCGATCCTTCTCACTTTGCCCTGTCTAGATATCCGTACCGATCGCCTAGGTTAAGTTGAGTTCTGGCAACAGCCAAAACCCGGCAAAAGATTCAGCGTTGGGATCGGACTGGATTGCTAAAAAGTGAACGCCCCTAGACTGCTCTTTAACCGATTCAAACCCTTTGGCTTCAGTCAGGGTGCGATCGTCGCTCACGTTGGCTAGACGCCAGCTATCGTCGGCTCCCGTTTCGAGAACCAGTTGGGGACGCGGTGTCGTCACGAATTTGAGAAAGCCGAGTTCTAACCCAGACATCCAAGCAGCTAGGGGAAACGCTCTCGAGGAAAAGACGATGACGCCGGGAATGCGGGTGTTGGGGTCTAAGTCGAGCAGCTCGAGGGGAAAGGCTTCGCTAAAATCGATTTCCCAGTCGGGAAAATCGGCAAAATCGCTCGCGGCGAGCGTGACGAACGCCCATCGTTGTCCTTCGAGGGCGTCGGGCAGCGATTTCGGGGCTTGGGGTTGATAGCGTACGGACGGAGACTGAGCGGCAGAGGCTTGATAGTTGGGATCTTGGGGATAGACGGTTTCGAGGCGTTCTTCTAGCCACTGATACAAGGCTACGGTACGGCGACTGATGCTGGCATCGATGCCGAGGTCTTTGGCCGCTTTGACAATGAGGTTGTTCATCTGACGCCGGAAGAAGCGGATTTTGGTCGGCGGTTCTGGGGCTTCTTCCATCGCTTGCGTTAGTGTTTCGGCCAGCCAGGCCGAGTTAACGGTATCGCTCGGACAGTAACGGGCGAAACGAAACAGACTGTCGCGCGATCGCACTGTTGTCAGAGGACTTTCACAGACGAGCAGCTCCCAGCGCTTTTTTTTGTTTTCGTCCACGATGGGACGGGAGTAAAAATCAATTTCCCAAACGATGCCCATGCCACACTTAAATTCGTCAAGTTCAATTCGTTACGTCTTTTATCATACGGTTCGATCGGCCGCAGGGGTTCAGTCGCCAGTCACCAGTCACCAGTCGCCAGTCGCCAGTCACCAGTGAGGAGATGATGGGATGATGGGATGATGGGATCGGGAGAAACTGTTACCTGTCCTCACTCTTCCCTCTTCCCTCTTCCCTGAAGAAGCTCTCCCGATCCATGCTTCTCTTACTTCAAATCGGCGATCGCGTCGAGGGCGAGTTCGGAGGCGGTGAAGTTATTTTGTTTGCGGAATAGGGCTTCGGCGGTTTCGAGATCGGCGACGGCTGCATCGATGTCGTCGAGACTGGCGTAAACCATACCGCGATTGTAAAACGCTTTGGCGTACTCGGGTTCGAGGATGACCGTTTGGTTGAAGTCTTGCAAAGCTTTCGTGTATTCGCCGAGTTCGACGTAGAGACTACCGCGATTGAAATAGGCAAAGGTATATTCGGGAGATAGTTCGAGTGCGCGATTGTAGTCTGAGAGGGCTTTGTCGATGTCGCCGAGTTTTTGATAGGCGCTACCTCGATTTCCGTAAGCACGAACGTCGTCGGGATCGAGTTCGAGGATGCGCGTGAAATCGGCGATCGCCCCGTTGTAATCCTCGACTTTCAATCGGGCTAAGGCGCGACCGTGATACGCCACGATGTTATCTGGAGCTAGTCGCACGGCTTGGTTAAAGTTGGCAATGGCGTCGGTGTAGTGTTCGGCTTCCAGATTTTTTCGACCTTGCGAAATGGCGTTGATATACCTGGGGTTCGCTTCGGCTTTGGCTTTGGCAATTTGCTTCGACCACCAAGACCCGGTTTGAGAGTCGGAATCGAAACGAGTCGTCGAAGAGGTGAGCGGGTGTAAGTTTTCGGTCAGGCTACGAGGCCCGAACGCGATAACTACAGCCAGAAACGCAACGATCGCGCTCCCGTAAGTGAGTGCGATTCGAGTTTTGGGGTTCAAATTCATCCGTCGTCAGTGCCGACTTAGATAGCGTTCTACAAGTAAGATAGCTACGATATCATCGATCGGTCTTGGGGGGACACGCATTCCTTGTGGGATTATACGCGATAATCCCCGAGGTGGATTCATTTTCCAATACCGATCGCGGGCTTCGAGGGTGCTATTGTGTTCGTTAATCCGGGCGATCTCGAGGTCGGGTAAGGCTTCACAAATGTCGCGCTCCCATTGTTTGGAGGTCGTGCGATCGCCGATGACAATGCGATCGACTCTGTAGGTGCGACAGGTCGATTTTAAAGTGTCGATCGCTTGCTCTGAAGGTACGACAGCCGCTTCGAGAACGTTACCGTTTTCTCGCACGACGGCGATGCCACATTTGTCGCGACCGGGATCGAACCCGATCGATACGCGATCGTCAGCTTGGGACGTCATATCCTTTTTTCTTAAGTCAGGACAGAAATTATAGAGCCTGTTGCAACAGATGCAAAAGATTGGATCGAGAGTTTGTGGGTTCATCTCACTTTTGTAAAAACTGTTGTAAAAATATGAGTCTGGGGTAGGTTGGACTGAGCGAAGTCGAAGTCCAGGGGTGGAGCGATGGCTCTACCCAACCACAGCTCAATTCACTGTAGAGACTCCGATCTGATAAATTTACAGTTTTGAGATGCACCCGAGTTTGTTACACAACCGATCTAGGGTTGTCATAGTAGATAAATCTCAAAATTTCTGTATTTTTTGTAACATCTTTTATCGTGATGTAAATTAATTTTTAAGACCTTCGCCATTGTGAGTATGTGATGTTTTAGATAGCTTCAAACTTTCAGAGAATATGACGAACGAGCCCACCGTCAGCCCGTAAAGAGGCTCCGTTCATTGCCGAAGATTTCGGACTACACAAGAAGGTCACAAACGCTGCAATTTCCTCGGGTTGAATGAGTCGCTGAATGAGAGATGTCGATCTATTTTCTGTGACGAACTTTTTCTCAGCTTCTGCGTTGGGAAGATCGGGAAAAATATCCTTGATGAACTGTACGACACCCGCTGTTTTCGTCGGTCCCGGCAAGACAGAATTCACCGTCACGTTCGTTCCCTTCGTCAGTTCTGCTAAACTCCTAGAAATAGAAAGTTGCATCGCCTTGGTTGCGCTGTAGTGCGCCATTTCAGGTGCGGGATTCACCCCCGACTCGCTCGAAATAAAGAGAATTCGACCCCAATTTTTTTCGAGCATGGTTTTAAGGTAAAAGCGAGACAGGCGAACGCCACTTAAGATATTGACTTCAAATAGGTGTTTCCAAGATTCATCAGTTTCTTCAAAAAATCCAACGGCTTCGTAAATCCCGAGATTATTGACTAAAATATCGACATCGGGAAAGCGTTTTAGGGTTTCTCTACATCCCGCTTCTGTGGAGTTGTCGGCGACTAACCCCTCCAGTTTTGCGTTGGGGAAGCTCTCTCGAATCGATGCGATCGCCGTATCGACAGAGGTTTGAGAACGTCCGTTGACGATGACAACCGAACCTTCTCCGGCGAGCGATCGCGCAATTTCGAGTCCGATACCGCCACTCGACGCTGTCACCAATGCAGTCTTATTCTCAAGCTGTAAATCCATAATTTTTGTTTAGATATGGAGAGTTTTTAGGTTTCTTGGGCTGTAATGCGAAGTTTTTCAAAATTTTTACGATTTGAAAATCGCAGAGTCAACGCCTAGGTGACGGGAAGTTTCGATCGCTGTCTCACTCTGAATTTACCATTCAATTACCTCGGTTCGGGAATTGGTTGAGGAGCGGGACTCGGCGTCGGTTGTGGGGATGGCGTGGGAATGGGTTGCGGAATCGGATTCGGTATCGGTTCCGGGGGAATGGGAGGTGTTGGTGGTTTGGGCTTTGGTGTCGTGATAGCGTAAACCATAATCGAAAGGAAGTCTCGGCAGCTACTCTAGCCTTACCGAATCGATCGCACCGCTGGCGTCTCTCTCTCGATAGAGATGACAGAATTTCCTATTCCCTTCAATCGTTAGATGTGATCGAGCGATCGTAATTGTTAACTTTTATAACAGCAGCGATGGTTGCAACGTCGTCAAACCTCGCTGTGCTGAAGCAACTCGAAGGAGTTTATTTATGGTTACGTTTGCAGAAATCGAAATGAATCTCGACGCGGCGATCGAACAATTTTATCGCCTTCAAACCGATCGACAATTAGCTCTACTGTGGTTTATTTATAAGGAAATGGGCGATTCGGTTACTCCCGCTGCTCCCGCCACAGCAGCTCGTGACGTAGCCGGTGGGTTGTACGAACAAGTTAAAGCAACTCCCCAGGAAGAACAACTGCAAATTATGCGCGATATCGCCCGAAAAGCTAGTACGCGATTTAGTCGCGAGTACGGAGCGCTAAGTGCCAATACAAAACTGGCGTTCTGGTATTACTTAGCCCAAGGAATGGACGAAGGAACCATCATTCCTATGCCAGATAACTATCAACTGTCCGACGAGGCGAAAGAACTGTTCGATGCCATAATTCGGCTGGACTTTCAACAGCAAATCACCATTTTACGGAATGCTGTCGTGAATATGGGAGCCGAACCCGCTGAAGGTGCAGCCGTGTAATTGATGTATCGTCAAATCTGGGTTGAATTAAGATTTAATTCCCGTTCTTCTCTGGCAGTAGAGGCGTTTTTCGTAACGTCTCTACCGTCGTCTGGGGAGTCTCGAAGCAGGGAGTCTCGAAAAATAGCATCGGCAACGCGGGCGACATCGCTCATTTCTGCGACGTCGTGAACTCGCAAAATGTCTGCTGAATTCGCGATCGCTGCCGTACAAGCTGCTGCCGTTCCCCAAACCCGATCTTTAGGGTTTTTGCGATCGAGAATTTGTCCGATAAAACTTTTTCGAGATACGCCGACTAACAGGGGATATCCTAACTCTCGAAATTGGGGAAGTCGGCGCAATAATTCTAAATTTTGCTCGTAGGTTTTGGCGAAACCAATTCCCGGATCGAGTATAATACGATCGCGCGAGACACCGCAGGCAGTGGCTGCCGTGATGTGACGGTCTAATACCCGACTAATTTCTCCGACTAAATCCTCGTACTGTGTCAGTTTTTGCATGGTTTTCGGAGTTCCGCGCATATGCATTAACACTATCGGAACCTGTCGTTCTCCCACTAAGGGAAACATTTCTGAGTCGGCGATTCCTCCCGTTACGTCGTTGACGATATCCGCCCCTGCATTGAGGGCAGCTTTCGCTACTTCTGAACGATAAGTATCGATGGAAATGGGAATCGAACTGTGCGATCGCACGGCTTCGATAACGGGAACGACGCGAGCGATTTCTTCGTGGAGAGACACTTCTTTCGCCCCCGGACGAGTAGATTGTCCGCCGATATCGAGAACGTCCGCCCCCGCCGCTTCTAAACGCTTCGCTTGGGCGATCGCCGCTTCGAGATCGTCGAAATCGCCGCCGTCGCTGAAACTATCGGGAGTCACGTTAAGAACGGCCATAATATACGTGCGATCGCCCCAAACAAACCGGCGATCGCGGACTTGCAAAACTGAACTCACTCCCATTTTTTATACCTTTTTAACCTACTTATCTAAGCATTTAGGAAGATAAGTGATGTTTCTTGACAGAAACACAAACAAATCGAGATAAAATACTTACTCAAATAGCGGTTTGGCAGAATTTCCAAAAACGTTTTCGTACTCCTCATCGACCAGTAACTCATCTTGTCGCGACGCCGCCACCGCAAGAGCGTCGCAGCGTTCGTTTTCCGGGTGTCCCGCGTGTCCTTTCACCCAGAAAAACTCCACTTGATGGCGATCGCACAGTTCGAGTAACTGTTGCCACAAATCGGGATTTTTCGCCATCTCTTTCTTATTGCGTCGCCAACCGTTGGCTTTCCACCGTTTCGCCCATCCCTGTTTCATCGCATCGACGAGATATTTCGAGTCAGAATAGAGCGACACTTTACAAGGTTGCTTGAGAGCTTGCAATCCCACGATCGCCGCCATCATTTCCATGCGGTTGTTCGTGGTTTTTCGGAATCCGCCTGAAAGTTCTTTTTGATGTTCGCCGTAACTTAAAATCGTACCGTATCCCCCGACGCCAGGGTTACCGCTACAGGCGCCATCGGTGTAAATAGTAACGTGTTTGCTCATTAATAATTTCGCCAAAGTTGCGATCGTCTGGGTTGTTTTTTGTGGGGGATCTCAAAACTGGCCGATCGGCGATCGACGGATATTTCCGAAAGTGTTAACCCCCAAACCCGAGTCTATCTCAGATCCCGAGTGTTTTAGACTTTAATTTTCCGATTTGACAAATATCGTCAACACGATACGAATCAGAAGGTGATAGTGTCCTTCACACCGCCAACCCACGGGTTTAGCGAAGTCTTCTCGCTGCGATCGCGTATACAACCGCAAGCCCCCAGGAGACACCGGATAGATATTCTTTTCGCCAAACCCTTCAAACGGAAGGTAATCGACGAAATAAAATCGCCCTCCCGGTTTTAAAACGCGATCGATTTCCGCGATCGCCACCTCGGGGCGAGGATAGTGTAGAAAGCTAACAGTACAAGATACCGCGTCGAACTGTTCGGCGTCAAAGGGGAGGCTTTCGACGTTTCCCACCGCAAAGTCGAGGCGATCGTCGAAGGCGTTTCGCTTTCGGGCCTGTTGTATCATTTCCAAAGAAAGATCGAGTCCCGTTCCCTGCAAATTGGGATAGGTTCTCGCGAAGCGATCGAGCAATCGCCCCGTTCCACATCCCAAATCCAGAAGCCGAGGCGACGGTGGAAGTTCGACGAATTCCAACAGCCGTTGGTGAATCGCCTGGTAAAATACCGTCGTCAACAAACAATCGTAGTTTGAAGCCCAGATATCGAAAAACTGGCGTTTTCCATCAAAAAACGAGGAAGTCATAAGAATTTCCGTCCGATACGGTCAGACGAACCCAAACTATCGAACCTCTTTCAACTCTATCCTAGGTGGATGTTGGCACGAAGGGCATTGCGCCGCTCCAGTTGACGACTGTTATAGTGGTGATGTTGCGGCATTAGCTCCAAACGCTTTCAACGCCACAGTTTCAACCCTCAAACTCCCTGAAGTTTCCTATGGATGCTGCTTTACTCGATCGTGTCGACTCAACCGGATTTGGCTGTCAGTCTTGCGTGTTGGTTGTCGAATCGGACGTGACGTTAGCCCAACGGATCGCCTTAGACTTGAAAGAAGGGGGATACAACCCGATTCTCGCCCACGACGCCAATAGCGGTTTGACGCAAGCCGATGAAGTCCAAGCGGGACTGATCGCCATCGATCGCATTTTACCGGGAAATTCCGGGCTGTGGCTGTGCAAACACCTTCGCAGTACAGGACATCGCGTTCCCATTTTGATGCTTCTCGCCAGCGATACCGTCGACGATCGCGTAGCCTGTTTGGAAGCTGGGGCGGACGATTACGTGATGAAACCCTATTCCAGCGAGAAATTCCTCTGTATGGTGGAATTTTATTTGAAGCCGGAACGTCAGGATACCAATCAACTGCGGTTTGTCGATCTCGTTCTCGACTTATCGTCTCGTCAAGCCATGCGAGGTGGACGGGCGATCGATCTCACCATGAAAGAATTCGAGTTACTCAAGTTTCTCATGGAACATCCCCGAGAGGTTCTCACCCGAGAACAAATCCTCGAAAACGTCTGGGGATACGAATTTATGGGCGAATCGAACGTGATTGAAGTGTATATCCGCTATCTTCGCCTAAAAATTGAAAACGAAGGTGAAAAACGCCTCATTCAAACCGTTCGTGGTGTCGGGTACGTCTTGCGAGACAGTTAATACATTGACGTTCTCCCCCGCCTGAAAGGCAGGGGGATTCATCGTTCTATGAGTTTCCATTAGCTGACAGGATTTCTCCAACCAACCCAGAGGGAATCTCTCCCGATGCGTGAATTCGGGTGCGCCCCACCCTACTCAAGCCCAATTTAAGGATGTTTATCGCCGCATTTGTATCACGGTCGGCGACGAAGCCACAATGGGGACAAACATGGGTTCTTGTCGATAAAGA
>NZ_JAQNCQ010000280.1:0-24067 GCF_028368005.1 Geitlerinema sp. CS-897
ATGTCAGCCACCGCTTTGAGATGTTCTTGTAGCTTTTCTCGTTCTTCGGAGTTTAAGTTCATTTTGAAATTTTTTAGATATATCTACTCATATTATTTTACCATGATTTTTGTGTTTTTACGAAAGTGAGATGCACCCGAAAATTCACCTTAGCCGATGCGATCGCCAAAGAAGGGGGAACGTTTCTCAAGGGAGAATCCCCCGTTCCCAAATTAGAACAAGCAAAGGCAACGATTCATTATTTCATCGATCGCAACTTATCGGATATTTCCGGCGCGTTGCAAGCGATTCTGCAACGGTGGCTTGACGAGGACACCATCCGAGTCGCGCGAAATCTCGAAACCCCCTTACAGGCATTGTTAGAACTCCTCGACTCCCTCGTCAACAATTCTGAAATGCTGTACGAATTCGTGCGACAAGTCGATGTCAAGTGGGGCGAATTGAACGACGAACGCCCCCATTTCCAACGTCCCCACCAACCCCCCCATCCCGAGGACGAATATACTCACGAGTCGGTTCGCCAACAACTCCTCGAATTGCGCCGTCGCGTGGAAGCGTCGTTACAGAATTAGCCGAACAGAATTCACGGAGAACATCTGAAAAACTGGCACAGGAAACGGGGTTCGATCGCTGGGCCGCAGCCACGATCGAACTAACCTCGTTTCCTCCATAAGTGCCATGAACGCCAGAGAAATCAACAACTTCGCCGGATTTACGATCCTGTTAGTTATCCTCGTTCTTCTCACCTTCGGGATTTTGCAGTGGTTGGGGATTCCTACCGGAAACTTCGTCGATTGGATTGTCGGCGTGGCGAGTTTTTGGTGGTTAGTCGCCATCGTCACCATCCCCTGGAACGTCTACTTCAACGCCAAACAAGTCCTCGCAGACGCCGATCGCTCTCGCGAAAGAGGCATTCCCATCGACGAAAAACAAATCCGTTACGTGAAAGTCGTTGTGCGGCGATCGCTCTGGATTGCCATCGGACTTCACGTCATCTCCGCCCTCGGCTTGTATCTCCTCGCCGCCACCGGAATCAGTGCCATCGGCTACATCAGTTCCGTCGCCACCCTGCTGTTTACCGGATTGCGCCCCGCTGTCGCCTTTTATCAATATTTGGCTTATCGTCTCACGGCGATCGGGCGAGAATTTAAATATCCTCGCCAAGATATCATCGAGTTACGAGAACGTATAGCACAAATCGAAGAAAATGTCAAGTCTTTGTGCGATCGCCTCGATCCCGAAAAGCCCGATTCCGTGGTTTCCACTCAACAGCGTCAAGTCGACGGAATTCGCCAAGACTTAAGCCGTCTGGCGAGTTCTCACGAAACCCTGAAATCCGAGAACCACGCCGAACATACCCGGATTTCGAGAGATGCCCAAAACGCGATCGCCCAACTGAGTGCAGACGCCCAATTTCTCGATCGCGTCCGCGAACTCATTCGCTTTTTCAAAGAAGCTTAGGGGAATCGATCGTTGATAGTTGATAACGGGGAAAATTGAGATAACTTACAACAATCCGGCGGATTCGTAAAGTTGGCGGAGAATTGCCATAATGCGATCGCCGTAGGTGATATCCGACGACCAACGCCCCGAAAGTTGACCCACTAACGGCGCAATTCCTCGCGTCAGAAAGCGGAATCGAGGGTCAACAATTTCCTGTACCAGCGGTTCCGTACTCGCATAGGCTTTCAAATGCTGAACGTGGGCGCGGACGCCGATGCGGGCGCTGGGAAACGACGCCCCACCCGCACTTCCGGCGGCGTCTCCCAATCCGGCGAAGTTGTTTTGCGCCGCACTGACGCCCTTTCCAAACCGCAGATAATCCGTTTCCAAACACATCTGCGAAAAAGCGATATCGTAATTGACCCCTTCGATGCTGGCTTCTTCGCGATACAACGTGGCGATGTCGGGAAACTGCGTCGCAGCTTGGGGGTTGTCCTTTTTCAGAAACACCAGAAGTTGAACGTCCGTCGTGTTTCCAATTCCCATGATGCGATCGATCTGTCCCTTACAAATCGGAAGAACCGATCGCAGCGTCACCGCCCGACTCTGATTGTCCCATCCCACCGCAATGTTGAACTCGCGCAAATCGACCGCTTTCACGTAAACGATATTGCGATAGTAAATCCGACGCACGAACGACGCCTGTGTCAAATCCACCCCGAAACTGTCCGCGATCGCAATAGGAATATAGGAGTTTCCATTGACAGCGATTCCCGGTTCCCCGTACTCGTGACCGTTGACGCGGATGTTAATCTGCGGGTAGACGATGGTATCCGGGGGTTTTTCGGGCGATCGATTCACCCAAGACAGCAACCCATCCGCCAACCCCGCCGCAATCTCATCGCGACGGTTTTGAATCAAATAACGATCTTCGGGATTCGTCAAAAACCCCACTTCCACGTACAACGAAGGAACCGTCACCGCCCGACAAAACAACAAACTCCCCGTTCCCGTCACCGCATCGGGACGCGCCCCGCGATTCGTCAGTTGCGGAACCCGCTGTAACAGGGCGCGAAGTAGGCGTTCGGCTTCCTGACGGCGTTCGGCGTTATTGGTGATGTAATACACCGTCGTTCCCTTCGCTTCCGGGTTGAGGGCGGCGTTCGTGTGTAATTCCACCGCCACATCGTCAGAACGGGCGCGACTGTTAATCCAATCGATGGTTTGCTGCTGGCTGAGGTCGTCGGGAACCGAGAGAACCGTGACTTTCCGGGCTTGCAGTTCGCTCATAACGCGATCGCGCAACAAAATCATCTCCTGCGCCTCAGTCGTACCGCCTGCGGTAATTCCGGGATCGATTTGTCCGTTCTCGTAACCCCCGTGACCTGCGGAAATAAAAACTCGTCCCATGATTTCGATCCCTCACCTCATCATCTCATCATCCCCTCATCTCAACTTACATCCGCTCTAACACCTCAATTCCCAATAGGGACAGTCCCAATTTCAACGTCCGGGCGCTTAAATCGCACAACACCAGGCGAGAGGTGCGTAACGGTTCCTCCGCTTGCAACACCGGACATTTATCGTAAAACTGGTTGAATTTCTGACTCAACTCGAACAAATACTGACACAGGCGGTTCGGTAACAACTCCGAAGCAACCTCATCGAGAATCTCCGACAAACTCAACAGATGTTTCGCCAGGACGAATTCCGGTTCTTCCTGTAACGACATCGACACTTCGCCCAAATTCTCGAAATCGATCGCGCCCTTACGACTGATTCCCTGAACCCGCACGAACGCATACAGCAAATAGGGGGCGGTGTTCCCCTGCAACGAGAGCATCTTGTCGTAACTGAAAATGTAGTTACTGGTGCGGTTTTGACTCAAATCGGCGTACTTCACCGAACTGAGTCCCACCACGTTCGCCACGTTTTCGATAAACTCTTCGCTTTCCTGGCGTCCTTCTTCTTGGAGGCGTTTTTCCAAATCCGCACGGGCGCGACGTACCGCTTCGTCCAGCAAGTCTTTCAGGCGAATCGTTTCCCCAGAACGGGTTTTCAGCTTTTTCCCGTCTTCCCCTTGCACCAAACCGAAGGGAACGTGCGTCGCTTCGACGCCTTCGGGAATCCAACCCGCCCGTCTAGCCACTTGAAACACTTGGTCGAAGTGGGTTCCTTGTCCCGCATCGACGACGTAAACCACCCGCTGCGCCCCGTCTTCGCGAATGCGGTAGCGCAAGGCGGCTAAGTCGGTGGTGGCGTAGTTGTAACCGCCGTCAGACTTCTGAACGATGAGAGGTTGGGGGTTTCCTTCTTTATTTTTATAGCCTTCGAGAAAGACGCATTTCGCCCCTTGGTCTTCGACGACTAACCCCTGTTTTTCCAGGTCTTCGACGACTTGGGGTAACATCTCGTTGTAGAAGGATTCGCCCCGTTCCTGAAGCCGCACGTCCAGGCGATCGTAGATTTTCTGGAATTCCCGCCGCGACTGATCGCAGAGTAATTCCCAAGCTTGACGGGTTTCGGTATCTCCCGATTGCAGTTTGACGACGGTGTTGCGGGCGGTTTCTTGGAATTCGGGATCTTCGTCGAAACGGATTTTCGCTTTTTTGTAAAACGCCACCAAGTCGCCGATGTCGAGGGCGTCGGGTTGAGTGAGGGCGTCGGGATAGGCTTCTCGCAGGTAGGTAATCAGCATCCCGAATTGGGTTCCCCAGTCGCCCACGTGGTTGAGGCGGAGGACGTTATCGCCGTGGAATTCGAGAACGCGAGCGATCGCATCGCCGATAATGGTCGATCGCAGGTGTCCCACGTGCATTTCTTTGGCGATGTTGGGACTGGAAAAATCGACAACAGCGGTTTTGGGGTTGTCCGTGGGGGCGATTCCCAGGCGATCGCTCCCTTGGATTTTTTGCAGTTGCGCTTCGAGGAATTCCCGTTTCAAGCGTAGGTTGATGAATCCGGGGCCGGCGATTTCCGGCGGTTCGCAGATATCTGACACCTCGAGGCGATCGACAATTTGTTGGGCGATGTCGCGGGGTTTCTGTTTGAGGCGTTTCGCCAGCGACATGGCGAGGTTAGCTTGATAGTCGCCAAATTTGGGGTTGTTTGTCGAGGCTAACAGGGGATCGGTTCCGGCGATTTCGTCACCGAAGGCGTCCGCGAGAGCGCGATCGAACTTTAAACGAAGCTGTTCGGGAATGGAAGACATGGAGCGTTAAAAATCGAAACCTGAAATCGAGACGTTGAAGAGTAGAAAGGAGAGAAATGGAGGGATCACGCTTGCGTCGCCGCCAGCTTATCGAGTAAATCCTGTTGGATGACTTCTGAAGGGCGATCGCCGTCGATGCGAAGGAGTTTGTTGCGCGGTTTATAGTAGCCCGTAATGGGAATCGTGCGCTGGTGGAACAAATCGATCCGGCGTCGGATGATTTCCGGGGCGTCGTCGTCGCGGGAGCGATCGAGCGATCGTTGCATCAACACCGGAACCGGGGCGTCTAACCAAATCGCCCAGTTTAATTCCTGTCCGAGATCGCTTAACAGAAAATCCAGTTCTTCGGCTTGAAACGCCGTTCTCGGGTAGCCATCGAGAAGCCAGCCGTTTTCCGTATCCGGTTGTGTGAGGCGATGGCGAATCAGTTCGATGGTAATCGGATCGGGAACGAGTTCGCCTTTTTCCACATAGGGCGCCGCTTGACGACCGAGTTCCGTGTCCGCTTCGATCGCCGCGCGAAAAATTTCCCCCGTCGCAATCCAGGGAATCCCTAAGTTTTCGCATAACATCCGACCTTGCGTCCCTTTTCCGGCACCAGGGCCGCCCAAAATGACCAATCTCACAAATTCTCTCCTACACTAGACAACTCGGACGTTTCAGACGAGCGCGTGTCCCCGTCAAGTATACGATCGATCTCGTAACGAAATCGATCTGCCTCTAATCTCCTTCGCTCGAACTTATTCTGCAAAATGTTCGAGATCGATGTATTATAATTAGCTGACTATCTATCCCCGGATTAAGCTACTGTGCTAAAAAACGATCGTTGGATCACCCAAATGGCTAAGCAGGGAATGATTTCGCCATTTGAACCCAGACAAGTGCGCCGCGTCGACGATTTTCCCGTAATTTCTTACGGTCTAAGCAGTTTTGGCTATGATATTCGTCTATCTCCAGCGGAGTTTCGGATTTTTCGCCACATTCCGGGCAAGGTTATCGATCCCAAAAACTTTAACGCTGAAAACTTGGAACCGACCAAGCTTTATCAAGATGAATCTGGAACTTACTTTGTACTTCCTGCACACTCTTATGGATTAGGTGTTGCCCTGGAAAGACTTGAAATTCCAGAAAATGTAACAGTCATCTGCATTGGTAAAAGCACTTATGCTCGCTGTGGGATTATTGCTAATGTTACCCCAGCAGAAGCCGCATGGCGGGGATATCTTACTTTGGAATTTTCTAATTCATCTAGTGCAGATTGTAGGATTTATGCTAACGAAGGCATAGTACAACTCATGTTCTTGGAAGGTGAGTCTTGCGTAGTTAGCTACGAAGATAGAAAAGGTAAGTATCAGGATCAACCTGCATCTGTTACAATGGCTCGTGTGTAACATAACATAAGATTTTGCTAAAATTTCGGTATCTGGGTAAACCTGAAACCAATTTTTTTATGTTCTATTTCAGGTTATAGCAGAGTAAGTAAGTTTAGGGTTGAGTTATAGCTTTTACCTGAAGTCAGTCCAATTTCAATGTTTAAAAACAATGACTGTCCTTACAGATACTGATATCAAAGAAATATTAGTTTTCTCAGAAAATAGATGGAATGATGACGACAGAAAATTACTAATTAAAGGTGGTTCAGAAGAATGTATAACACCAATGGGTTATGATTTAAGAGTTGGAGAATTTGGAAAAAAATTAATAGAAAGAAAACATTTGGTTGATATAGGTCAAAAACAATCTGTATTTATCAAGCCGGGAGATACGGCTTTGATTGCAACATTGGAAAGTATTAAGATGCCAAAAGATGGCTCTATATCAGCCTTAATTTTGTCAAAAGTCTCACAAGTATCTAGAGGGTTATCAAATGTTTCTACAAAAATCGATCCAGGCTGGTCTGAGGGAGAACTTTTAGTACCTGTACAAAATCTTTCTCGAGAAACAATCAAACTAAAGTATAAAGAAAAATTTTGCACGGTGGTTTTCATAAAAAATGTTAGTCCTCCCTCTTCTCCTTACCAATCCGGGTCGTCAAGAAAAAAATTTTTTAAACTTTTAGCACAAACCAAAACAGAAACTCGAAACAAAGATATTATTAGAGCAGTAATTTCAATTCTAATTATCATTATATTTCCAATTATTGGATGGCGTGTTTTTGGGAATACTACAGGTTTGGCAGTAATGCTTACTGCTGGATTAGCTATAAAAGAGGTTGTATCAGGATTACTTTCTTCTCGTTGGTTTGGCCAATAAACATAAACCTCATAAACCTCATAGATTGACATAAATTCTGGCTAAGTTAAAACTAGAGTAGATCGAAGCATAACTTAATTAATGATGTGGCATGGCTTCCCGAATATCAGATTTACAAATATCCTTCAGTTTAACTAAGGTGGCTCTTCCGAACCTGGAGTGCAGGGTAAAACGCTGTAACCTCCATATGGCAATAAATTCCGCGATTTTTAACCTGTTTTTAGTAACTTTAGCTGAAAGTGGCGCCCAGCATGACGTTCAGCGATTTCTTACACAGTAAGTTCGGAAGAGCCACTAAGGTTACATCAACTAAAGTTTCTGGACTTCTTATAAGTATAGAACTATAATATATTGTTTATATGTTTGTCTGTAGGAAGAACAAGCCTTGAAACAATCCTCATTTAAGGTATTACGAGAATGAGGAAGTTAAATTTGAATCCTTAAATTGTCCGACATTATGAAATTAGCCACAGCAGAGGATCTGCTCGAAAACTGTCCAGAATTGCGCGTAGAAATCGACCCAGACGGTACGTCGCCCTCTCCCAACCGCGCCATTTGGAAAGGACAACATCAATGCGTTTACGAAGGATTCGCATTTGACGACAAAGCCCCCGACGAACGCCAAGCCGGAAAATCCGTCGTCAACACCCTATTAAAAGCCAACAAAGGGCATTATTCCCCCTTACGCTGGGCGCACGTCGTCCTGCATATGAACGGTTTCGACCACAACACGATTATGCAGTTCGTTCGCCACCAAGATAGCGCCCATCTCGTGCAATCGATGCGCTACACTGGAAAGCGAATCGCTGCCTGGTGCAAGCAACAAAAGGACAGGGAATCGATCGATGGAATCGAAGAGATTCACTATCAACGTCCGGCGGGATTTACCTATGTCGATCGCTACGGACAAAAAGTAGAATACACCGAAGAGCTTCGCCAGCAAGATTTAAAACGAGCGGCGCAGTCCTATTTTGAATATACTGAACAAGTCGATCTCGGATATCCTTTCGAGATGGCGAGAGGCTGTTTGCCCACGGGGTTTCGGCAAAATTACACCCTAGCGGCGGATTTACAAGCTCTATTACATATTCTCGACCAGCGCACGAAAAAAGACGCGCAAATTGAGGCTCAAGTGTTAGCCGATTTGATTTTAAATCAGCTCGATCGCTGGGTTCCTGAAATCGCCCACTGGTATCGCGACGCTCGTTATGGAAAAGCGATTCTCGCTCCTTAAAACTTGTTGATTTTACAATCCTCCATCTCGGAGGATTTTTTGTATATCTTATGTAGGTTGGGTTTCGTCCCCCAATCCAACAGCCTAACCATCAATTTGAAACCGTTCTATACAAAAGTTTTCTGATAAAATTTCCGCGATCGAGTCTTTTTAGACCAAAATTCTATCTAGGGATTTTACTATCAAATAAAACATTTTTTGTCAACAAAATTTAAAAAGAATTAAACCGCTCGATCGCCCCCCTCAGTCCAACGACAAAAGCCAGATCCCCGGCATCTCCGAGATGCCGGGGATCTTTTCCATCCCGATACCCGAGACTCCAACAAGATGGAATAATGGCAGATGGGAGATCTCTCCTTGGCGAAGTCAGACAAAATCCATGAAGACACGCGCGTTTTCTCCATTTTCCATTTCCATTTTGGCGGTTCTGGTGCTAACCGTCGTCTGGAGCGTTTACTGGTTCGGGTTCCAGAGTTCCCTGACCCTGCTGCGGGGTGCGCCGATTTCCGAACCCGTGGCGGCGATGTTCGTTCCCAAAGACGCCCCCCTGGTGATGTCGCTGTTTGCGAACCCGCAGAAACTCCAGAACTTGCGACAACTGCGAACCCCCCTGAGAAAACGCGGTAAAGCCCGCGCGGAGTTCGATCGCCTCAAACGCAGTCTTCTCGCGGACACCGATCTAAACTACGAACGGGATATCAAGCCCTGGCTGGGAAACGAAATCACCCTCGCCGTCACCACCCCCGACCTCGATCGCGACCCCAAAAACGGAACTCAACCCGGCTATCTGCTAGCGTTGGAAGTCAAAGACGCCGAACAAAGTCGCGAATTCCTCGATTTATTTTGGCAAAACAAAGCCGTCTCCGGGCGCGATCTCCAATTCGAGCAGTATAAAGGGGTCAAACTCATCTACAGCACGAAAATCCAACCCCCCAGTCGCGACGGCTTGCAACTGAAAGACTTCAACCCCTTCGCCAAATCTAGCGCCGGAGAATGGTCGAGTGCAGTCGTCGGCGATCGCTTCGTCTTGTTCGCCAACGCCCCGGAAGTCCTCCGCAAAGCCATCAACGACGTACAGGTTGACGATCTCAACCTCAACGGTTCCCCCACCTATCGCAAAGCCCTCGATCGCATGAGCGATAGACGCATCGGCTTGATTCTCGGAGACGTTCCCCAACTCGCCGCGTGGCTGGGAGGCGAATCCGTGCGCCCCGACTCCCAACTCCCCGACACCCTCGCCGTCGGTTTGACCCTCTCCCGTAAAGGTCTCGTCGCCGATACCGTCTGGGCCAGCGAATCCGATGAGTCCACCGTCACCCCCCAACTCGATCGCCCCGTCGCCGCCCTCAACTACATCCCCGAAAACAGCGCCCTCGTCATCGCCGGACGGGATCTCGATACCCGCTGGAACCGCCTTTCCAACGCCCTCTCGGGAGACGACCTCTTTTCTCGCCTCGTCTCGCAACCCCTGTCCGAACTCGAAAGCCGTTGGGGTATTTCTCTCCCCGAAGACATCTTTAGCTGGGTCGAGGGAGAATACGCCCTCGCCTTACTTCCCGGTGTCGATCTCCACGAAACCGACTGGCTGTTTGTCGCCGAAGACTCCGACGCCGCTGACGCTTCGATGCAAAAACTGGACGACGCCGCCCTCGAAAAAGGCTACAGCGTCGGCCCGTTTACTCTGAAAGACCAGCATCGCATCCTGGCTTGGACGCGCCTGGTGACAAAAGAAGGAGAAACCGCCGAAGGAAACTTGCGCTTGCGCCTGGAAGCCGACGTGATGGGCGTGCGGGGACAAATCGACAACTATCGCATTCTCGCCAGTTCCATCGAGGCGATCGATCGCGCCGTTAGCGCCCCCCGTCGCTTCTCTTTACTCAGCGATAAAGGCTTCTCCAAAAAACTCGGCATTTTTCCCACTCCCAACGATGGCTATCTCTATTTAAATTGGGAAAACGGCAAACAACCCATTAAAGAACGAATTCCGTTTTTGAAAGTGTTAGAACTAGCTGGAAAACCCGCTTTAGAACATATTCGATCGCTGACCACTAGCACCTACGGTAGCGAAAACGGCGTTCGTCGCGCGGAAGTCCTGTTTGAGTTCTCCCCTTAACCGCGAGTTCTCCAGGCATTTTCAGCATCCCTCGGGTGCATTTTCGCCAGAAGCCCGGTATCTTCCAAGTCCGTAACTCCCGTCAGATACCGGGTTTCTCAAATTTATCAAAATGGGTTTCTCAGACAGATTTCAACAGAATCGAAAACACCGCCGATGGAAAACCGCGATCGCATCGTTGCACTTTTAAAATACACGAGTTTGGGGCGAGACCTGTCCGAGACCGACATCCAAAAACTACTCGAAGTCGGAACCGTCTGCGACGCCGACACGGGACATTTACTGTGTGTCGAAGGAACCCCCAGCGATTCCCTTTGCGTTCTCCTCAACGGCGAAGCCGAACTGCTCAAAAACGACGCCACCGGAAACCCGCTGCTGTTGGGTAAAATTTCCCAAGGCGAAACCATCGGCGAGTTGGGTTTCGTGTTGAACTATCCCCGTCTCGGAAGCGTTCGCACCACCTGTCCGTCATTGATTTTCGTCCTACACCGCACCGAATTCGATCGCCTGTTCTCCACCAGTCGCGTCGGCGTCAAACTCGCCCTGCGCCTCTGTGAACTCGCCCACCGACATCTGGGCCACCTCGTCGAAAAAAACGATCGCTTCGTCCGCGACTATGGCGACGCCCTCACCAGCCTCGATCGCCTGCGAACCGCGCCCCCAGACACCGATACGCGACCGTTACGAGACACCCTCACCCTCGAGATCGATCGCCTGCGAGAACAACACCACCAACTGCAACAACAACTCTATCCCGTCCACCAACCCCAAAAACCCAAACGCCGCCCCAATCGAAAACTTCAGATCGCGTTAGGATCGATTCTCGGCTTAGGGGCGATCGCCGGAATTCTGTATCTCATCTTCGAGATCGATCGACTGCGCGAGGAAGCCTCCGAACCGCCCTATCCCGCCGTCCTTCCCGACATTTCCGACGCCACCCAATGCACCGGAGACGGACGCTATTGGTACGACGAACAATGTTTCGACTTCAGCCAATAGTTGCTAGGGAACAGGAAACGCCGGATCTGGGAACGGGGAACAATTGAGGAACCTCGATTCTCTGTGTCCCGATTCTCTGTGTCCTCTGTGTCTCTGTGGTGCAAAACGCCCTCCACTCCTCCACACCCCGCTAACCGCATCATGACCGATTTCGCAAACCTCCCCCTCATTCCCGCCGCCCCAGAAGGCTTTAAATCCGGATTTATCGGCATCATCGGCCGTCCCAACGTGGGAAAATCCACCTTAATGAACTTGATGGTGGGACAAAAAATCGCCATCACCTCCCCCGTGGCGCAAACCACCCGCAACCGCTTACAGGGAATCCTCACCACTCCAGAAGCGCAACTGATTTTCATCGACACGCCAGGAATCCACAAACCCCACCACCAACTCGGAAAAGTCCTGGTTCAAAACGCCAAAATCGCCATCGAATCGGTAGACGTACTGCTGTTTGTCGTCGATAGTTCCGTCGAAGCGGGTGGGGGCGATCGCTACATCGCCGCATTACTCAAAGACGTATCGGTTCCCGTGATTTTGGGACTCAACAAAAGCGACGTACAAGCGCAAGATAAAGTTGAAGAGATCGATCGATCGTACCGCGACTTAATCGGCGATCGCCCTTGGGAACTGGTGAAATTTTCCGCCCTAACCGGAGAAGGCGTCGAACCGCTAAAACACAACCTGAGCGATCGCCTCGAACCCGGACCTTACTACTATCCCCCGGATTTCGTCACCGATCGCCCCGAACGCTTCGTCATGGGCGAATTAATTCGCGAACAAATCCTGCTGTTAACCCGCGAAGAAGTTCCCCACTCCGTCGCCATCTCGATCGAGCGCGTCCAAGAAGACCAAAAAATCACCCGCGTTTTCGCCACCATTCACGTCGAACGATCGTCTCAAAAAGGCATTATCATCGGCAAAGGCGGACAAATGCTCAAACGCATCGGTTCGGCGGCGCGAGAACAAATCCAAAAACTCATCAGCGGTCAAATTTACCTGGAACTGTTCGTGAAAGTTCAACCGAAATGGAGACAATCGCGCTTGCACTTGGCAGAATTGGGATACCAAATCGAAGAATAGACAGACAACGAGAAGAAAGAAGATCCACCCTCAAAATATGAAATCTCCCCCTCTCCCTTTCTCCCTTTCTGGAATATGTCCACATCTCCGGTTGATTTACAAAAACCCTCAAAAAGCTCTGTCGGAAGCGCGATCGCCGCTGCATTACGCCTGTGGTTGCATTCCCAAGTCGAAACCGTCGATCGCATCGAAATCGACCTCAACGGACGCAATCGCGACATCCTCAGCGGCTACGTTCCCCAAGTCTCCATTTCCGCCCGACGCGCCGTCTATCAAGGCTTACACCTGAGTCACATCGACCTCTGCGGCGATCGCATCCGTGTCAATCTGTGGCAAATTCTCAAAGGGAAACCCCTGCGGTTACTCGAACCCGTACCCGTCTCCGTGCGCTTGCACCTCCACGATCGCGATCTCACCCATTCCCTCGCCTCGCCGTTGCTGCAAACGCCCTTACAAGAATTGTTTCAGAGCGTTCTTCCCGACGCCGTAGATTTCTCCACCGCAGAGGTTCGATTCGATCGCGCCTCCCTCATCCTCTCCGCCTCCACACCGCAACCGTTCACCCTCACTACTGAAGTGCGCGTCGCCGAAAACAACCAACTGCAATTTCTCACCCCGCAACTGGAAACCGACAGTCTGCAAGACTTTCCCACGATTACCGTTCCCTTCGATTCCCAAGTCCAACTCGACGAACTCACGCTCGATCGCGGTAAACTCTCCATTTCCGGTTGTCTTATCGTTCGCAGCGACGAACCGTAATTTCAGTCTTCGGTGTTTTTTCGCACCCTTCCCCAGCGCGAAGTGGTAACATCGTTCGAGTACGTGCGCCCCGCATCCCACATCCCGAATGTTCGACGAATCCTTACTTCAACAGCTCGTCTGGACGGATTACCGTCTCGCCATTTTCCTCACCGTCTCGCTTCCCTTGGTTTTACTAATTTGGGCGTTCGTCCAAAAAGTCGAAGCCATGCAACGCCTCCTCGTCATCTATTGGCGTGTGGCGAGTTTGTTGGCGATTACCGTCTATTTGGCGATCGCGTCGCTTCCTATTAGCTTTATTACGGGATTCATGGCGCGTTTGTTAATTCCCGCCTCCCTGTGGTTTTGGGTCGATATCAACGACGAAATCGAAGACCGTCCGCCCTCTCCGTTAAAATGGACGATGACCGCGTGGCGTTGGGCTGTGACGCTCTATTGCATTATCGGCGCAATTTTCCAAGCCTATTCGCTGCGGTGCGCCGCCTTGACGACTGACGCTCTCGTTAACGATTTCGCCTGTCGCGTCTGGTTGGAAGCACCTTGGGGTTACAAAGCCATGTTCCACCCCAACGGTTCGCCGCAAATCCTAGGCTTCTTTGCGATCGTCGGTTTGGCGGTTTACGTCATTTGCTTGTTGTATTTCTGCTTCGTTCGCCTGGGTAAACAAGGGCGATCGGCTTTGGGATAGGGTTTATACGGAATCCGAATTTCAAATACTGGTTTTGCCCAACCCGACAAGTCCCTCTATCCCCCCAACCCCCCTCTTCTTTGGGGGCTAAGGGGGGATGTGGTGAAGACTTCTTGAAACCTAGCTTATCGGAAACGGATGGAGTATTAGCATAACCTCGAAAAATTATGGCTTCTGCGATCGCGCGTCTGGAACAGTACACCATCAAACGCCCCCAAGAGGTGCTACTCGTCTCCGCCACAGTAGACGGGGAAGACGACGAAATCGTCATTTTCAAGGGGTTTTCCAGTTCGCTAATGCGTCCGACAGCGTTCGATCCCGACGTGTCGGTACTTCCCGACGATGCGAAAATTGAGAAGATCGATCGCCTGCAAAGTCCCTACGTTCCCGAAAATCCCCAGTACATCGAGCAGGGTTTAACCTGGGAAACCATGCAACCCTATCTCGAAGACGTGGGGGTCTAGTCGTGTGCGATCGTTGTAATCGCAGAGTTGCAGCTTCCCCTATCGAAATCAGATTACCGTCATTCGCACTTACTCTACACTTGGGGATTCGACTATCAAGCGAGGAGACGACCTGTTTGCAAAATCCCAAGTTGCCCAGTGAAAGGATTTATCTCTCTCACCATAACGAGCATAGGTTTCTGCGACCACTAAAATCGTATCGCGGTCGAAGCAATCGGATGGAGAACACATTGTTGGGTCAGTACGTGCAATTTCAATAGTGTTTTCGTCCGATTTTGAAGGATCGTATAAATACCATTCATAATACTCTTCTTCCGAATAAAAAGAACATATATACAAGCCGTTGCGTCCGCCACCCGCAATTTCCATCGACTCTTTCACATCGCCTTTGCGTTCTTCTTCTTCATACTCTTTAAGCATCATAATCGTTCTATGATCGCGTCCGTCTAACGCAAAAATAGTACTTTTAATTTCTGTCCAAGTTGGATTTATTATTTGATTTCGATTCATGCTGTCGTCTCTTCCAGCCAGTAAAGATGTCACATACATGGTTTGTTCTTCTCCACAAACTTTATCTATGTTTTCTCGTTTGCAACCTCAAGCCAACCTCGAATCGCATCTTCGAGATTTTCCAAAACTTCTTCCCAAGTTTCCCCTTCCGTAATACAACCCGAAAGCGCGGGAACTTCCGCCCAGTAACCGCCTTCTTCAGCGGGACGAACTTTGACATTTCATTGCTTTTATGAAAATAAACCCGAACGAACAAGCGTGGGAGGCTTACCCGTTCCCAACCTAAGCAAAAACAACCGTGCGATTGTTGTAAGACAAAACGCGACGATGCAAATGCGATCGCACCGCTCTCGCTAACACCATCCGCTCCAAATCTTTCCCTTTCCGAATCAGATCGGCAACCGTATCACGGTGACTGACACGCACCACATCCTGCTCGATAATCGGCCCTTCATCGAGATTTTTCGTCACGTAATGCGCCGTTGCTCCAATAATTTTAACCTCCCGTTTGTACGCCCGGTGATAAGGTTTTGCTTCCGCAAAAGCCGGAAAAAACGAATGATGAATATTGATGACTTTCGGGAACTTATCGACAAAATACGAACTGAGAATCTGCATATATTTTGCCAACACCACGAGGTCGATATCGTACTGTTGAAACAATTTTGAATCGGCGTATTTAACCAGCTAATTTTTGACATAGGGCTTAAGTACCACAACTTCTTTGAAGGTATCTGGCCATAACATAACACGATATTGGTCATTGCCATTAAGCCCGTCTTTATTTAAATTCTTGAGATTTTTGTAGTAGATTCTGACACGATAAGTTCCAGGTTGGATCTCAATACGAGCTGCATCTGGAAAGTAATCTGTACAACCTGCAATAACAATTTTGCCAGATTTAACTTCAAGGCTACATTCGTTGACCCGATCCCAATCATCGAAGCAAGTTTCAGGCTCAGTTTCGCAGATTTCTAGTGTTACAGGAACGTTCATATTCCGTACAGTTCCTACACCAACGATACCTGGTGCGATCGCCAAGAGTCGATCGACAGCGTCTTGCGTCCAACTGTTGCCTAGATTGTCCTCAGCTAACTCATCTTGAATATGGAACTGATAATAGTCAGCAAAAAGTTCAAACTGATATACTGTCATCTTGGATCTCCTGAGATTATGGTGTAATTTGTTATGAATAATACGAAATTGAACCGGGGCGCATCCCCCCTTAGCCCCCCTTGCGAAGGGGGGTTGGGGGGATAGTTTTGACCGGGGATAAAATCCGCTTATCACCTCAAACTTTGAAGACCCGTCATCTTTTAAGGCGTCTAAGTTAGAGCTGGATGCAAGAAATCGCTGAAACCCTTACAGGGAAGGAGTTTTTACTAAACTGTATAAAAAGGCCGCTCAAATCGCTTGCATTCCTTTCCAGATATAGGCTACAAGCATTTACCCTACACACCAAGGTCGGAAGAGCCGTTAATCGTTCTTATTTCTACATGATATCAATTCTATATTTTCGATCGTGAGGCGCGACCGTCCAACATCAACCTGACAAGGGGGCTACAGTGTCTAGCCACGTCTAGCCACGTGACACATCCTACGAATCCTCACCTCATCATCCCCTCAAATTTGTTAGTAACGCCCACCGATTTCTACATTTAGCGTGGCTGACATTGAATGGCGTAATATGGAATCCGAATCTCAAGCAGCGGCTTTTCCGTTCGTGCAAGCTTCTGCGGAGTCCTTGCAATAACCTTTCTGTGTTCTCTGTTTGTCTTTGACGAAGCGATATCTGCTTTACCCTGACCAAAAACACCCCTATAAAAACTGAACTTTGAGTGCTGTGCTGTTTTTGTATTGCGATGTTTTTCAAATGGCTCCCGTGAGGTCGAAAAAACATCACACTCAAAGACAACTTTAGCTGTCACATTGCTCGACCTCACCCATTTTCCGAACGCTAATTTTCTTTCTCTTCCGCCTCTTCCGGTAAATGCCCTTGAATCACCATCACCGAACAAGAGGCTTGGTGCAAAACGTAATTGCTCACGCTCCCCAGGAAAACTTCTTTAAACCCGCGATGTCCCCGTCTTCCCAACACGATTAAATCCGCGTCCCAGCTTCGCGCCACATCGCAAATCCACGACCCCGGATCGCCGAATTTACTTTCTGTTTTGACCTTAACGCCCCGTTTTTCAGCTTGCTGGCGGTAGCCTTTCATCACCCCTTCAACCCGTTCGGTTTCTTTTTTGAGATGCTGCTGCTGCAATTCAAACATCATTTTGCTGCTCGACATATCGATGCCGATTCCCGTTCCCATTAAGGGAACCGCTTCGCTGACACGCTGCATGGTCGTGCAATGGAAAATTAGCAGTTCTGCTCTTTCGTGTTCTGCGGTATCTAGGGCGTGACGAAAGACTTTGGGGGCGGAAGGTGAATCGTCGAGGGCGACGAGAATTTTTTTAAAGCTCATGTTTACAAACTCCTACGATCGATCGAATCATTGTATTTTAAGTTTTTTTTGTTTGAAACCGAAGAATAAATTTTGAGATCGATGAATTGTTCGATCTTACTTATAGTTTATCGAAGAATAGAGGCAAAATTTATTTCAATTTGTCAAGAAAAAACGTCCTTCTCGATCGCCCGCTCTAACCGCTTCGCTAAGTCGATGATGTCCTGCTTGCGGGCGAGTCGATCTACCCAGGCTTGAGGAATGGCGTCGAAGCCATAAGCCAACCCTGCTAACCCTCCAGTAATGGCGGCGATGGTGTCGGTATCGTTCCCCAAATTCACGGCTTTGAGAACGGCGTCGGCGTAGCTGTCGGTGGTGAGGAAACACCATAAAGCGGCTTCCAGGCTGTGGACGACGTATCCGTTGGAGGCGATGTCGTCGGCCGACAGTTGAGCGATGTCGTTCCAGATGCGATCGAAGTGCGATCGCTCCTCCTGAAACGGCGGTTGGCTGTAACGAGATTCCACCTTTTGCAACCCCTTTTGGTAAGCGGTTTTGGGATCGTGTCCCGCCAGGATTTCTGAGGCGATACTGATATACAGCCCACAAGCCATCTGACTTCGAGGGTGAGCGTGGGTAATGGCGGAAACTTGATGGACGCGATCGAGCAGGGTTTGAGTATTCCACGCATCCACATAGTACGCCATCGGTAAAATCCGCATCAGCGACCCGTTTCCGTTGCTGCGTTCGCCGGTTTCTCCCGATTCCGTCGGTGGCGTTCCCCGCATCAAGCGACCGATCGCTCGTGTCGTCGTTCCGCCAATGTCGAAGACTTCTCCGTGGGGCGTCCAAATTTCGGCGGTAAACCACTGACGGAACTTCTCGGCGATCGCGTCGAGGGAAAATCCATCGCACAACGCATCCGCCAAACAGAGGGTTAAGGAACTATCGTCAGACCAAGTTCCTGGCGGTTGGTTGTAGGTTCCGTACCCTCGCATATCGGTGACAGGATCGTCTATTCGTTCGGCTCTCGTGGCGAACTCGACGGGAACCCCCAACGCGTCAGCGACGCAAACTCCCATCAATCCTGCAAGAACGGCAGATTTTTCGCTCATGAGTTTTCCTCAGACGCTTTGTGTCTCTCTTGCGTGTTTCCATTTTAGGCGTTCGGTTTCGACAGATGAGATGACCGGAGGATGGGATGACGTGCAATCTCCCCATCTTCTCATTTGCCTGCGGGGGCGGTGCGTGACGCGGTAAGACTCCCTTGGCCTGACTTCGACGGGATTTTGGCGTCCGCGTCACGGCACCCTACGATTCCTCATCTCTTCACCTCAACCTGGCGGAAGCGGTGTAAACGAACTTCCCGACATGGGGCGGTTGGGCGTGGCGAGGTTGCGGAATCGGGTATATTGCGGGTCGAAGAGGAGTTTGACCACGCCGGTCGGCCCGTTTCGGTGTTTGGCGATAATCATTTCAGTGATTCCGCGATCGGGGGTGTCGGGAAAATAGTATTCGTCCCGATACAACATGACGATTAAATCCGCGTCTTGTTCGATCGAGTTGTGGACGATGATGTTATCTGCAACGAAGTTGTGATGACCGGGAACGGTGAGATCGTACACTTCAGTGTCTCCCTCCGGTTCGATCGATACAATTTCGTCCCAGACGATCGCATCTCGATCGCGATCGACCTCAAACCGTGGTTCTTGTCCGATACCGCTGTTCGCCCCTACACTTGTCATGGCTAAAGCTGGGGATCGATCGCACTGTAACTGTAACGCCACACGATCGCCTATCGCGAACTCGTCTAAACGCTTCCATCCCCCAATCGATCGAAACTTGTGGTTTCCCGTCGCCCGAATCGTTCGTCCTAACCGCGTTGTCAAACGAAAGATCGGTTTAACTCCCGTCGAAAACGCCCGACTGACGATCGCTCGTTCGAGTTTGAAGGTTTCCTCGTTCAACGCCCATACTGCAAATCCCGAACGTCCGACGAGATCGCGAATCGGAACCCGTTCTCCGGTATCGGCGAGGGTCACGAGGCTATCTCCCGCCAAACATCCCGACTCCCTCAAATCCGACATCATCGGACGTTTGTTATTTCGGGCTTCTACCCCCCGACTCAACTGTGATAATGCAATCACCGGAACGTCCAATTCTCGGGAGAGTCCTTTGAGCGATCGCGTAATCCTCGATAACTCTTGAACTCGGTTGTCTCCCGCTCCTTCCATTAGCTGTAAATAGTCCAACAAGATTAACCCCAGTGGTTGACCCTGTTCGGCTTGCAAACGACGACATTTCGATCGCATTTCCGTTACGGTAATGTTTGGCGTGTCGTCGATAAACAGCGGAATTTCTGACAGCGACGCCAACGCCCGACTTAACGGCTCCCATTCTGTTTGACTCACGCGACCCGCCCGCAATCGGTTGCTTTCAATTCCGGCTTCGCTGGCTAACAGTCGTTGTACGAGCTGTTCTTTGGACATTTCTAAGCTGAAAATCGCTACGGGAATCCGGTACGCATTGGCGATGTTGTGGGCGAAGTTTAGGCTGACTGCGGTGTTGTGAACACAAATGTCGTTGGCGATGAAGTTATGGGTTTCGGGAATGGTTAAATCGTAAACTTGATGGTTTCCAATGTATTCGATCGCCACAATTTCGTCCCAATACACTTCGCCGGTTTCTCGCTTCGGAGATTCGAGGGTTTCTAAGTCTCGAATAACGGTTAATTTTGGTGAAGCGATCGCGATTTTTTTCTTGACATATTTATCCTTTTGTGTTAATGGAACTCCTTTGAAGTCAGTCCCAATTTGTAGAGACTGTTCGTCTTCCCAGGGTGAAGGAACGAGATCGCCAGAAACGGCATTTCCAAACGCTCCAATTTCCTCAAAAAAGGTTTGAACTGAGTCAGGACGCGCGATCGAGAGTTGCCACGTGTAACTTTGTTTTTGCAGCGAGGCGAGGCTACCAAAACGCAACAGTAAATGTTGAATTTGACGAGCGACGGTTTCGTAAGGCGTACTGTAGCCAACTTGAGAAAAAACACCTTTCTCGGGTTCGGAGATTATCGCCCAGCCATTTTGAGAAAACAGACAATTTAAAAATTTAGCAAGTTTCGATTTTTCCAATTGAAAGACAATTTGGGAAATCGTTTGAGAACGCGAAACCTTCTCCGCCAAAGTTTGAATTTGCGAGTCAGAAAGAGTGCGATCGCCAAACACCGACAACCGACGGGGAACGGCGATTTTATTCCCAACATTTAACGCCGCCAGCGATCGCCATCCAGCTCGTGTCAAATAAGGATGTGTCAGCGTCGTTTCCACCTGTCGCCCCAACCGCGTCGTGACTCGAAACACGGGTTTTACCCCATCGTCGAGAAAATCCGACGGTTGAGTTCGGTGAAATTGCCAATCGTTCCCCAAGGTGAAGAGTTCGGGAACCTCAGAAGTTTCCGACACCGCCCGACGATAAAACTGTGCGATCGATACCAAACGCCCGTCCGACAGCAACAATTGCGATCGCCCGTGCAAACATTTTCCCATCGACGGACGCCCCGCCACAATAATCAAATCCGACGGTTGAAATCCCCCCGTCATCGCATCGAGATCGTAAAATCCCGACAAAATCCCCGGTTGCGCCTGGGTTTCGTGTTGAATCTCGATGTCCTGAAACGTCTGAATCAGCGTCTCGAAAATCGGAACCAGATCCTGTTGCGGCCGTTTCTGCGTAATATTGAAAATCTTCTGTTCGGCGAGATCGAGTATCGTTTCCAACGGTTGCGTCGTGTCGTATCCGAGGGCGTTAATTTCCTGTCCCGCCCGAATCAACTGGCGTCGGAAATACTTATCCATCACCAACGCCGCATATTGGTCGATATTCACCGCCGACACCGTGCGATCGACCAACTGAGCTAGTTTACTCCGGCCGCCCACCTTATCCAACTGCTCGCGATCGTGCAACCACGCCGTCACGCTAATCAAATCCGTCGGTTGTCCGTGGGCGTGCAACCCTTGCGCCGCCTGATAGATAATCTGATGAGCTTGAATATAAAACGCCTCGGCGGACAACACCTCCGTCACGCGGTTAATCGCTTCCGGGTCGAGTAAAATCCCCCCTAAAATCGCCTCTTCCGCTTCAATATTTTGAGGGGGAAGCTTCGTTTCGTCGTAGCCACCCTGAAAGTCGAGTTCCCGAACCATTTTTTACAGTCAGCAGCGAGCAGTGAACAGCGAACAGTGATAACCAGATGAGTCGTAGTCATCGGATGCGTGTTTATCAGTGTAGAGTGCAGAGAGCAGAGTGTAGAGTGGGAATTCCTCTTGAACTCTCCACTCTACACTCTTAACTTTTCCCTGAAAGACGCGAACTACCCCGATAAAACCGCAACACTCAACCCAGAGACAGACCGAGTTTGAGACCGAGAATGACATGAACCACGAGTACCAGCATCAAGGTACTTCCGATGTAAGCGTGAGTCATGCGGAGATCGGAGTTATTACCCCAAAAGCCTTTGAGGGAGGTCGAGCCTTGCACGCCGAGTAACACCAACACCATCGTTCCCGTCCAAAAGTGAGGACTCGAGAAAACAGGTTCTTTCTGCATGGCTAAAGACAGAATGCCTCCGGTGTAGCCGAGAAATATAAACAACGCCATCCAGGGGGCAAGTTTGCGGTGACTCGAGCGATTTTGCATCGAGGCTTCTTTGTCCTCCGCGAGTCGTCCTCGCCATCCCGTCCAAGCCACAAAGCTACCCATCACCACGACGACAATTCCCATCATGGCAGGGTGTCCCCATTGGGTGACGACTTCGGGAATTGCCATTTCGCGCAAAGGAGCCGCGATCGGCTCTAAAAATGCGTTCGGATTCATCAAAATCTCCTTTGTGGATACACCCCGCTTGAAATCTGTGATTCAAGCGCGGGAGGAACAAAACGCGGGTCGAGTGGGTTTCGATGCCCCCGAGACCAGCAAATTCTTGTTGGGGGCAAGCAACTGCACTTTAGAAGCGCTGAACTGTCCGAGCCGTTTCCAGCTATAAGCGGGCAGGGGCCCCGCGCTGTACCGCTCGCGGTCAGCGTCGGGAGGAATGCCCGCACGGATTGATGTTGTATTCATAGCCATCCTTTTTGTGAATTACATGAATTTGCGTTTTAGTGGTTAGATCGATCTGTTTTTTTCCAAAAGGACGCAAGGCGGGCGGGCGTTTTTCTCTCACTCCGGCGATCGCCCCCGTCCATTGTCCGCGATATTTCCCGTTCGGCACGATCGCTCGCACGATGTCGCCTGCCTGCAAACCGTTGACCTGCGCCTTGGTGTTCCTCACAGCACGGGGAAAACCGTAGCGGTCGATGAGGGTACGAAATCTTGTCGGACGACATGAACTCAAGATCGCTATTGGGGTTTCAGTTGCTAAATGTAGCGATGGCGTCTCTCCTACACAGGCGGCATCGAACCAGTGAGCTTTCGGCAACCCCAATCGAATGCGGTTGAACTTGGTCTGTCCGCCCGTTCCCACTTCGACCGGCAAACCCGTCTCTTTCAACTGTTGGTACAGTTTCCACCGAGTTGCGTTGACCGCCGCTGCATCTTTTAACGGGGTTTTAGCTTGTCTCAAGATGCGCTCGAGAACGGACGGCTTACCTGACAGAAACTCTCGAACGTCACGGTTGCCTTTGGATTGGTTGCAGGGACGGCAGGACAGGGTGAGATTGGAGACGCGATCGCTCCCTCCCTTCGATTTGGGGTGAATGTGTTCGACCTCTAACGGTACGTTCTCAGCTCCGCAGTAGCGGTGCGACCCCGCGCCGTCGCACGGCGCTAGGGAACGCGCACCAAGAGAGGCACACTTTCGACCCCACTTTTGTAACAGAAACTCCCGAATCTCGTAGCCCAGCAATTCGCCTTGCTGGTACGGGGCCCCGCTGATTTCAGGATTCTGAAGTTTCTGGGTATCGAACCGCACGAGTTCTTGAGAGATAGATGCAATGGGGCAAAGTTTTCGCAAGCGGTTCACCCACGTCAACGTGGTTTCGACCCGATGGTTGAGAGACGGTGGAAGCCAACCCTTCGGACGGGTGCGGTTGAGAAACCGAGGCTTGCGATATCGTGTTTTGCGGTTCCGACGATTCCGACGACAGGCGCGACGGGTTTCCAATTTCGCTTGAATGCGATCGCCTCGGTGTTGTAATTCCGCACCCCAAACCAGTTTGTCGCCATTGACGACAGCCAATCCGGTGGTTTTAGAACCGGGGTCTATCTTGAGTCCGAGCGGAGTCGAGGACTCAACGCTGAGCGAAGTCGAAGCGAGCGAAGTCGAAGCGAGCGAAGTCGAAGCGTTGAGTTGGCTTTCGGGCGGCACGTCGCCCACAGCACGATTTAAAACGATGGTGAACGGATAGCGCTTGTAAACTGCCGCCTTTCCCTTGGCTAACAGTTCCCTAGCTCGTGCGGGATGGCACGGTGCGAGGGGCTGTTGGTTCGTATCGAGTACGAAAACATAGTTGGTTTTAGACATTTCTGTCTACTCCTGTCGCTTAGGCGACGTAACGTTAGCCTCGGCAATGTTATCGAGGCTTGTGAGGTCGGTCGCACTGCCTTAACCCGAGTAAAGCTGTTTAACGACCGACGACAGAGCAACAAGCTGGCTAACTCGTCGGTGTCGTGACCTCGATAACGTAGTCTGTAAAAGACTTAGCCTGGTCAACTGTCGGGCTTTTCAAGCCCGCACTGTACCCGAAGGGTCAGTGTCGGGTCGTTGACGTTCTCCTCGAATTCCGATTTCATTTTAAAAGAATTGAAGAGATGAGGTGAGGAGGTAAGGAGGTAATGTGAAATCTCCCTCTCCCCTTCTCCCCCTCTCCC
>NZ_JAQNCQ010000281.1:0-8299 GCF_028368005.1 Geitlerinema sp. CS-897
CCAGGAAGATGAGCGCATTCGTAATGCAATCGAGGGGAAATTTGGACAAGCCAAAAGAAGATTCAGCTTAAGTCGTGTTATGGCTAAACTGCCTAATACTTCGGAAACCTCCATCGCTCTGACCTTTTTAGTGATGAACCTAGTGAAGCTGCTGAGGCAGTTTTACTGTCTTTTTTTGTGTCAATTTTTCCCAAACTTCATAATTTTGTCGAGAAATATTATTTTAACTTATAAAGTGGACGAGTTAAGTCAATTCAGATTTATACCTTGAGCAAGACGGCTTCTTGTTCATTTTCCACCCCCAGCTTTTGATAACTTTTTCAGCAAACCCTAAGAAGTTCCCACCACAGAGGCTCAGAGGACACAGAGAATACAGAGAATTGGAGATGTGAACTGGGTGTAACAACTAGCTCCCCGGTATCTTTGAGATGCCGGGGAGCTGTTGGAGTCCGGGGTTCTGTTCTCTTGAATCGCGCAGGGTCAACCAGCGACAGTTTCGAGGAGTTGCCACTGTTCGCTCTCTACCACTGAGATTTTCAAAGACTCGAACATTTCCTGACAGTGGTTGTTAATCTGAAGCGGGAGTTCTTCGTTCTTCACTACGAAACTCAGCCGAACCTCGCAGTCGTTGTCGATGGGAACGTCGATTAAAACTTCAACAGTGACCAACTTCGCATAAGCAACCCGTCCCGGTGTCTCGCGACCCATCACGTAATCTTCAGTTTGATAAATCGGCTCGAAGTGGCACGACTTGAGCAAGTCGGGAAGAACTTGCCGCACGTGCTGCACGGGAGCGGCTACAACAAATAGAGCAGTGTAGCGAGCCATAGGTTAACTTGGAGGGGCGACATTGAACTCACCATATCATATCAGAGCCGATCGTGGCGTTCGGGAATTCGATCGGTTGTCTCAAAAGATGGCGAAAACCCAGTTCTCTCGAAAGAACTGGGCTGAGAGTCGAGGGCGACGACAAGGGCTTCGAGCCTATCGATCGCGATCGGAGTCGGGATGGATTTTCCGAATTTTTTCCTCTTCGGGACAATCCTCGCACACGAGGGGTTCGACGTTTCCTTTGGGAATGCTGGCTAACTTTTGAGTGACAGATCCGATACTTTCAAGGCGAACCATTTCCTCCCAAGCGCAAATTTCATCTTCTTCGTCGGATTCGTAGCGCAGGGTAACTAAATCGCCTTCAATGTCCAAAATTTGAGCGCGATCGATCCAACGTTGCTGGTCTCTCAAAAAGATACAAACTTCCCGACCGTCACAGCAGAGTTGATACAACTTTCGGTGTAGCATATTTCGTTTCTCCTACAGCATTTGACCCAGTTTGGTGGTTTTGGGACAAACGAAAACAGCTTGAAGAGGCAGTTTCGCTTGTCTCTCGGGGCGAGTCGTTTAGCGATCGCCCGCGCGATCGAGGCAAGTTGTTTCAACCGAGGTCGTAACGCGGGAAAACGTATGGAGGGAGGGTAAACAACGAACGTTGATGTCAAACATCCAACCAGGAAAGAATTTCATTCGGGTTCAAAAGAGACTGGCCTATAGCTCACCGTTATTCTAACGTGTTGCCGAACCTTCGTCGATGTCGGAGGCAGACGAATATTCGAGCGGTCGTCGAGGCTTCGGGACATCTCGTTAAGATAGATAGGCTACTGTTTCAAACCGGGTCTGTCCTTACAATCGCCATCGTGACTCCTTTTTCCGCCGAACGCCTCCTTTTCGATCCCGCCACCCCCGACCCCGACGCGATTCCTGTGGTTTTCGCCTTTCCCAACACCTACAGCGTCGGTATCACGAGTCTCGGCTACCAACTGGTTTGGGCGACCTTGGCCATGCGTACCGATGTGGCCGTGCGCCGTCTGTTTACGGATCTCAGGGAATCCCTTCCCAGCGATACGGAAATTTTGGGATTTTCCCTGTCTTGGGAATTGGACTACGCCAACGTTTTAACCCTCCTCGAATCGCTCGATATTCCCGTGCGATCGCAGCACCGCAGCGACAGCGACCCGCTAATTTTCGGCGGCGGCCCTGTCCTCACCGCCAATCCCGAACCCTTTGCCGACTTCTTCGATATCGTCCTGCTCGGGGACGGAGAAGACCTCGTTCCGGCGTTCTTCGACGCGTATAAAGACGTCCGCCACGCCTCGCGAGGCGAAAAACTGCGGCGACTGGCACAAGTTCCGGGGGTGTACGTTCCCAGTCTCTACGAAGTGCGTTACACTGCCCCCGACGGTGCGATCGCCGCCATCGTTCCCATCGACGCCGACGTTCCCCCCCAGGTCAGCAAACAAACCTATCGCGGCAATACCCTCTCCGCCTCTCCCGTCGTCACCGAACTCGCCGCCTGGCCCAACATCTATATGGTGGAAGTGGTGCGAAGCTGTCCGGAAATGTGCCGCTTCTGTCTGGCCAGTTACCTGACGTTGCCGTTCCGAACCGCCAGTCTCGAGGGGTCTTTAATTCCAGCGATCGATCGCGGGTTGCAAGTGAGCGATCGCCTGGGACTGTTGGGAGCCTCCATTACCCAACATCCCGAATTTGAAGCGTTACTCGATCGCCTCGACAGTGACAAATACGATAACGTCCGCCTGAGTATCGCGTCGGTGCGGACGAACACCGTCACCCCCAAACTGGCGCAGATCCTCAGCAAACGGGACACCAAATCCATCACCATCGCCGTGGAAAGCGGGTCGGAACGGATTCGCAAGATCGTCAACAAAAAACTCGAAAACGACGAAATCGTGCGAGCGGCCGTCAACGCCAAAGCGGGCGGACTCAAAGCCCTCAAACTTTACGGAATGGTAGGACTTCCCGGCGAAACCGAGGACGACCTCGCCCAAACCGTCGAGATGATGGTACAGGTAAAAAAAGCCGCCCCAGGACTGCGGTTGACCCTCGGGTGCAGTACCTTCGTCCCCAAAGCCCACACGCCGTTTCAAGGCTTTGGCGTCCGTCCCGAAGCCAAAAAACGCCTGAAAACCTTACAAAAAGAACTGCGATCTCGCGGTATCGATTTTCGTCCCGAAAGTTATAACTGGTCGACGATCCAAGCCTTAATTTCGCGCGGAGACCGACGCATTTCGACCGTTTTAGAACTCGTGCGAGGCTACGGCGACTCGATCGGCAGTTACAAACGCGCCTTCAAGCAATTACGCGGAAAACTTCCAAGTTTAGACGATTACGTTCGCAACGATTACGAGAGCGATCGCATATTGCCCTGGCATCACCTCCAGGGGCCGCTTCCCCCCGAAACCCTGCTGAAACATCTCGAAGACGCCCGAAAATGGATGGCAACCACTTAACCGAAAAAACGCGGTTTTCGATCGCCGAATAACGATGTATGGTTAACAAAGATTCGTTCGCTCGAACGAGTTAACTAAGACTAGACTGTGAAACCGGCTTCGAGGTTCCACGATCTCTCAAATATCTTCAACCATCACGAGAAGCACAAGTGGGGGGAATTCATGAAACTAGCCCGACGACTGACTGCTCTAGCTACAGTAGTATTTTCCACTGTGGGAACGACTGGCTCGGCCTTGGCGACCGCCTTCGAGTCTAGCGAAGTCGAACGCGCGGATTTTATCGCCATCGCCGCACCCATCGGTCAAACCAACGGCTACCAACTGCTCCTCGTCGAGCAAATTGCCGACACGCGACCCTGTTGGACCGAACGCGGCACGAATCCCACTGCCGTCGAGCCGTTACTTCTCGACTTTGACTTTACTGGAATTTGCGGACGTGCCACCGATAGCAACGGCTACTCCATTCGCATGGGCGATCGCGATCTCGGAATGCAGTACAGCCTGCGGGTCGTTCAGCGTGGCAGCGAACTCGTCTTAGTCGGATTGCCTTTCGGTCTCAACCGGAACTTACCTCAACTCGAAATCGGTCGCACCCGAGGGTTGACCTCTGGCTTTACACGGATTTACCTCGATCCCGGTTGGCGGTTGACGCGACGAACCTATCAAGGGCGATCGCTGGGCCATATCTATCTCACCCACGACCTGACGTTGGCGGAATTTACCCAACTCGAGACCCCTTCTCAACCCGCCACGGCGACGACGACTCCCGAGGTTCCCGTCGATGCGACGCTGACCCTCGACGAGGCCGAAGACCCCGACATCACGATCGAGTTCGGGGAAACGCCGATCGTCCCCGAAACCGTTTCCGAAGAGGAGTGGCTCGACGAGACGATGTCGGAAGAGACCGAACCCGACGACGCCTCCGTCGTTCCCCCGCTGCAACCCCGAGAAGCCTTTCGGAACCCTCCGTCACCGTTACCGGAACTGGTCGGTCCCGAACGCTAACGCGATCGCCGTACCTTCTGAGACATCAACCGTTCCAAACGGCGAAAATCCCGTTCGACCTCCAGCCACAAGGCGCGGTTGTGGGGGTCGGTTCGCAGAGATTTTTTCAAATAAATCCGCGCTTTTTGGAACTGCCGCCGTTCGATGCAGTAGCGGCCGAACTTCTGATACGTGACCGCCTGCCACTGACGCACTTCAACATCAGATGAAAGTCGGTGAGCGAGTCCTTCTACAAGGGCGATGGCGTGAGGGAACTTCTGCTGGCGAAACAGCCGTTGCAAGCGATAGTACGCTTGGGTTTTAAGCTGACGTTCGAGTTCCGACAAATGGGGATTGTGCCGAAACGGAGATTTCGGTTGGGGTTGGGGTTTTGGGGGCGGCGTGACTGGGCGATCGCCGCTCGCTCGAACAGTTTGCAACAGCCGTTGATACGCTGCGTGTAGTTCGACGAATTTTTCCGCCGGGAGTCCTGGGTTGAGGTCGGGGTGGTAACGCCGAGCCAAACGCCGATAAGAGGCTTTGACGTCCTCGAGGGTGGCGTTGGCAGTCAATCCTAAAACGCGATAGTCGTCGATCGGCTCCATCTCTCGGATTACAAGACAAAAGGATTCCCCCGGCTGTGACCGAGGGAAAAACACAATCGGAATCTAGACAGGGTTTCCTTCAAGGACGCGATCGATCAATCCGTACTCTTTCGCCTCCGCTGCGGACAGAAAGAAGTCGCGATCCATATCCTTTTCGATCTTCTCGATGGGCTGTCCGGTATTCGTCGCGTAAATTTCGTTTAACTGCTGGCGAATCCGTAAAATTTCCTTAGCTTCGATTTGAATGTCGCTGGCTTGACCGCGCGTTCCCCCAGAGGGTTGGTGGATCATGATGCGCGAGTGGGGCAGAGCCAAACGCTTGCCCGGCGTTCCTGCTGCTAAGAGAAACGACCCCATCGACGCCGCCAATCCAACGCAGATCGTAACCACGTCAGATTTAATGTGCTGCATGGTGTCGTAAATCGCCATGCCCGCACTCACCAACCCACCGGGAGAGTTGATGTAGAGCATAATATCTTTGTCGGGATCTTCCGAGGCCAGATAGAGCATAACGGCGATGACCTGGTTCGCCAGCTCGTCGTCGATATCGCGACCGATGAAGATAATACGTTCGCGATACAGACGGTTGTAAATGTCGATCCACTGGGTATAAGTATCCCCAGGCATCTGATACGGAACTTTAGGTACGCCGATCGGCATAGCTGTGAGTACTCCCTTATAACGAGTGCAGTTCTAACGAGTGCAGTTCTAACGAGTGCTGCCCAACACGACAGAGGACAATCGGCGATCGCCTAGTTGACACCAGCCAGTTTCTTCGAGTGTTTGTCGCCTTTTTCGCTGGCGAGGATTTTATCGATGATGCCGTATTCCTGGGCGGTTTCCGGCGTCATATAGAGCATCCGATCCATGTCTTTGGCAACTTTCTCTTTCGATTGCCCGGTATTTTGCGACAAAATCTCCAACATCGTATCTTTGTTGGCGATTACTTCTTTGGCTCGGATTTGAATGTCGGTCGCCTGACCTCGTGCGAAGCTTTTCGGCTGGTGAAGGACGATCGAGGCGTGGGGCAAACTGGCCCGACAGCCTTTCGTGCCTGCCGAGAGCAACATCGCCGCCATTCCCATGGCCGTTCCCAGACAGATGGTGTGAACGGGGGGTTTGATGTAACGGAGGGTGTCGCAAATGGCGAATGCTTCGGTTTCAAAGCCGATCGGCTCCCCGCCGTAATTTGAGGTTCCCGTGGAATTGATATAGATTTTGATGGGTTTATCGGGATCGTCGTATTGCAAATACAACAACTGCGCGATAATCAATTCCGTCACGGCGGGAACGAGGGGCATCCCTAAATACACGATCCGCTCTTTGAGTAGCAGAGAGGGTAAATCGGGGGGCGGAGTACGGTTGGGTGGCGAGCCGTAGTAGGGAGATTGAACGGCTTGAATCGGTAGGTTCATTGGCGCTTCCCTTGCTCGGTGTACGTGCTGCGGTTGTCCGAACCGCGCTGTCTTTAATACATCTTAACTTGTTGAGGGATTCGAGACAGCTTTTCCGGTGAGTCCACAGACGCCCGATTTCCTCATCCGAGCGATCGCTTCATCTCCTCCTTATCGCCTACAGTGAATAACATCACAGGCGATCGCCAATTGCTCGCGTTATCTTTTACGTAGATTCACGGAATCGGGGCGATCGGCCGTGGGGTTGGAACCGATCGCGACTCTTATCCGTCAAACCGTCTATGAACGTTCGTCTCGAAACTGCTCTGAGCGATCCGAATCTGGATGCGACGCGCTCGATCCATCAGCGACAACTGGCCGTTTCTGTTGCTGCGGTGGCGGATTCGACCGCACGACCGATTCCGCTCAATCTTTGTTCGATCGTCGATCGTAGCGGGTCGATGGCAGGCTATCCCCTCGCCACAGTCAAACAGGCGGCACAGCGCCTCGTCGATCGCCTGTCTCTGCTCGATCGCTTGTCTGTGGTCGCCTTCGACCGTCAGGCGACGGTGCTAGTCAACAACCAACCCCTATTGTATCCGGCGTGGGTGAAGGGATCGATCGGTAAAATTCAAGCGCGAGGCGGAACGGCGCTCGACGAAGGGTTAAAATTGGGAATTCACGAACTGTTTAAAGGCAGACAACATCGCGTCTCCCAAGCGTTCGTCCTGACCGACGGCGACAACGAACACGGTAGCGACGATCGCTGTCTGAAATTGGCGCAACTGGCCGCACAAAACAACCTAACGTTGAACGTGCTGGGGTTTGGCGATCGCTGGAATACCGATGTTTTAGAACGCATTGCCGATGCGAGTGGGGGAAGTTTGGTGTACGTCGAAACCCCCGATGACGCCATCGCTGCTTTTGCCCGATTGTTCGATCGCGCGCGTTCTGTCGCTTTAACGAACGCCTATTTAGAGTTTCGCCTGTCCCCAGGGGTGCGTCTGGCACAGTTCAAACCCCTAGCACAAGTGGAACCCGAAACCAAAGAATTATCTCCCGTATCGGCCGACGAACTGCCCCCGGAAGTCTCAAAAGAGGGTTGGGTGTCCGTGCGCTTGGGAGATGTGATGACGAACGTGGCACGAGTGACGATCGCCAACCTCTACCTCGAAGGACTCCCCGAAGGACGACATCCCGTGGCGGAGGTGCGGGTACGCTACACCAATCCAGTATCGACTGAAAACCCGTTCGTCTCTCAGGTTTCCTCCGTCGAGGCGAACGTCACCTATCCCTACATTCCCTCGGAAGCACCCCACGTCACCCGCTGGGTGTTGGCACTGGCAAAATACCGTCAAATTCAAATTGCAGAAGCCAAGCTACGTCAAGGCGATCGCAGCGATGCCGTAACGATGCTACAAGCTGCCATTAAAACAGCGTTGCAGTTAAAAGACACCCGAGCGGCAGAAGTTTTAAAAACGACAGTAACACACCTCAAAATGGGAAAACAACTATCCGATCGCGATTGCAAACAAACACGAATTGTCTCGAAAAGTGTATTTGTTAATTGATAGTCAAGGGTAATCAGAGGATGCCTGAAAAAAAGTAGCCACCTGAGAGGCTGACAAGGTAGACGGAAGCAAGACGGAGCAATTGTTTGAGAGAATAGAGGAGTCCCAAAAAAGAGGGTGGCGTTTGCGGCCACCCCAACGAAAAAATGCTACCGAAATTCTACCAAGATTTTCTACGCATCCATCTCAATGAGAAGCCAATTAGGATCTTAAAGTGGCTGGTCTTAGATACTGCAAACTCATCGGCAAGTCAGATTATCGACGTTAGCGCAGTTCTTTCCTCAACCGATAAAATACGACAGGGCTTGCTGAATAAGTCTCCAGAGCGAATTCTGATGCCGTACAGCTTGCCCAATGGTCGTTTTGGACTCTAGCTTCCCAATTGAATCGGTAATCGCCGACGAAAATCCAAGGTTTTTGAGCTTCTCGATCGGAAAACC
>NZ_JAQNCQ010000282.1:0-19750 GCF_028368005.1 Geitlerinema sp. CS-897
CGTCTAAAAATATAGAAATGGTCGGCATGGGGCATCGGCACGACCTTAAATGTACGTCGAGAGATGGTCAGACTACTTCGGTAGCACAACTCAATGAAGCGTAAAGAATCCCCACGCCTTCAGGCTGGGGAGTATGTCAAAGAGGTTTGCTTGTCGGCGATCGTGACCTATCGAAAACGCCAGACCCATCTTAAGACCCTGTTGGCGTGGTGGAACAACCAGCCATCGCCTCAGTTGCGCCGGACTTGTCAGTGGATTTTAGTCGAAGCAGACGAGACGCCGTCGGAGGGAATCGAGACGCTGTTAGCAGGAACGGGGTTTGAATACCTGTTCTTTGAAAATACGGGGGTATTTCACAAAACTCGCGCCCTCAACCTGGCGTTGAGTCAGTGTGTGGGAGCGTTCGTCGCCCCTTTCGACGTTGATTTATTGCCCGTGGGACGGACGTTAGAGCGTCACGGGGAGCTGGCACAGGTATCGCCGCAGTTTTTAGTGACGGGATATCGGGTGATGGCGGCGGCGGAGACGGTCGCGACGAGCGAGTTGTCCGAGACGTTAGAGACGGCAGAAATCGCCCCAGAAGACCGTCCGAGTGCCTTGTGGAAGCAGTTGCTACGGGGAGAGCGATTCGGGGTCGTGCCGCTGTTCGATCGCCAGCGACTGTTAGAGATCGACGGATGGGACGAGGAGTTTATCGGTTGGGGC
Source organism: Geitlerinema sp. CS-897 (assembly GCF_028368005.1). Lineage (NCBI taxonomy): Bacteria > Bacillati > Cyanobacteriota > Cyanophyceae > Geitlerinematales > Geitlerinemataceae > Geitlerinema > Geitlerinema sp. CS-897. The sequence goes on from NZ_JAQNCQ010000282.1 coordinate 706, forward strand.
GGAGAGGATCAAGACGTTATCGAGCGGTATTTAGAAGACGGTCGGTCTTTGTGTCGCTGTTCGGATCTGTTGTACTTACACCTGTCGCATCCACCAACTCTTCAATGGCGCGAGACCGCTTCGATCGACCGAAATCGCCAACATTACTATCGAAAAATGAAAGGTCGTCAAAACCGGTAATCTCGTAGTTTTACGGAGATGCGATCCCGACGAACGATCGCTTCCAATCCTTCGCGATCGCTCCGTTGTTAGAGAACTTGTGTTAAAAATAATATGGTTCGTCTCTATGGAGCATCGTTGATAGAATGAAACAAATTGGAACCCATCTGGTCGTTGATGCATGGGAGTCTCCCACAGACTTACTTAACGACCCAGAGCGTATTCGTGGGGCGCTCGTGGATGCGGTTTCAGCAGGAGGAGCAACGCTGATCGATTTATGCGTACATCAGTTTAGTCCCCATGGGGTGACTGCGACAGCTACCTTGGCAGAGTCTCATATTGCGCTGCACACCTGGCCTGAATACGGCTATTTCGCGGCCGATCTCTTTTTTTGCGGGAAAGGCAATCCTCAAGAAGCACTCGAGTTTCTGACGACGGCCTTACACGCGAAGAAAGCCAAAATCACCGAACTCCCTCGAGGGTTCGAGCCAGAGATGAAATCTGAAGTGACTTCTCGATACGATCTCGAGAAAAATCCGGTTCCGGTTCTCCAATAATTCATCAGTCTGGTGCAAGGTAGCGATCGCAAAGGTTCCCTCGGGAAAACCGCGATCGCCTTGCTATTTCTAGGTGTTTTTTTATCGAGAAATAGTTTGCATGCGTCCGGTTTAAAGGCAGTCGAGAAGGGGCGATCGACGATATTTCAAAGAACAAACTCGGTCTGGTGGTTTGCGCCCGTTAAGATTACTAATGTAAATTTTTAATGAAGTGGGAAGGTCGGCCGTGCGAAAGGCGATCGGCAAATGTTAAGCTCGCAACAAAGCTAGAGAATAACTCCTTTTATTCTCAGATCGAATTTTAACCGACGTCGCTCTTGGAACCTTCGCTAGACAGCAAGCGACTCGTCGAATTGTAGTGAAGAGATTCGACTCGCCCCACCCGGCTAGCTCGATTATACCGTACTCATAACAACCGATCTGTGGTGCCTGCCAATCGCTTAGAGTTCAACCCCGAGGAGAGCGATCGCGCTCCGAACCAAATTCCGGTTTGGATTTTTCATATCGACGACCGACCCAACCACCCCCCCAACTTACGACCGCTGTGGTCGAACGCCGCAGCCGAACGAATTGTTTTAGAAAGTGGTGGCAGAGCGGGGGAGGTTCTCGACCTAGCGCGATCGCTGTGGCAATCAGCGGCCGAGGTTCCCGACGGAGAGGTCGCGATCGCAGACGGCCAGTTCGAGGACGCCACTTCTCCGGTTAGCGCTCCCTATTTCTGCGCGAAAACCTCGATCGGCCGAGGGAATCCGTGGCTCGTGGTGCGGGCGGTTCCTCCCGAAAACGACGAGGATGCTGTTTTGGTCTCCCTCTACCGCGAAAATGGCGAGTTGGTATGGCAAGACCCCAGCAGCGAACGCTATTACGGCGACGGAGGCGAAGGTGAAACGTCCCTTCAAGCGCGATGCGACGACTCTCAGACTGGAGACTATCTCCTCGAACGGCTTTCGAGGGCGCGCGATCGCTCCCATTACGATCTCGTTCGCGTCCGCACGCCCCGAGGATATCGCTGGCACGAAATCGAACTGCACGCCATCGCCAGCGGCGACACCCAAACGGCAATTTTGAGCCTCGAGCGTCCGTTCGCCACCCCATCGCGATCGTTCGACCCCCTCTTGACTGGCGTTTCCGAAGCCCTTCATAGTTTCCTGACCGGCGAAGCCACCGCATCTCGACGGATCGACATCGCCCTGGCGCGACTCGGCAGTGCGGCCGAGGTCGATCGCTTAGAACTGTATGCCGACGACGGCCACGGTCGTTTCCTCTGTCAGTCCAGTTGGACGAGCGACCCCGACGGCGATCGCGTCGTTTCCCTCTCCCGCCATCTCCAGCCTGAAAACACGTTTCCCATCACGATGGCACGGCTCAAAACGAGCGAGATCGTGACGAGCGACGATCCCACCCTTCCCGAAGACGAACGGGTTCGCTTGCTCGAAAACCAAACCTCGCACGTCTTCTTAATTCCCATCGTGTTCGACGGTCGTCTGTGGGGCGTTGCCAGCTTGGAAACCTCCCGTCCGGTACGAGAACGCCCTGCCCGAGAGCGCCAGATCCTCCAAACTGCCGTTACCACGCTCGGACACGCCCTGGCACGGGACACCAACTCTACCCCGAGGCGATCGGAGGACACCTACTCTAACTTGGAGTTTTTACGTCTTCTCGACGGCGTCAACTGGGCGAACCATCTCCTCCTCACCCGCAACGACGATCCCCAACAGGTCGTCAGTCAAGCTTTACACCTGTTAGGAACTGCCGCCGCTGCCGTGCGAGCCTACATCGTGGAAGTGAATCTCCCGACGGCCGAGAGCGTTCGCGTCAACTGTCGATACGAATGGATCTGCGAATCCCACAGCGCCCCTCGTACCGATCGCGTTTGGCAGGAATTTCCCCGCACTCCCCTTTTCGAGACGATCTACGACCGACTCGTTCGCGGTCAGTCGTCGATTTTGTCTCCGCTCGACTTACCCAAGTCCCTTCGCCCGCCGTGTCGAAGTTGCCAATCCATAACGGTGGTGGGGATCGAACTCGAAGGCAAACTGTGGGGCTTTCTCGGCTTAGATTTCGATCGCCAGCGGAACTGGTCGGATACCGAACTGTTGATCCTGCGATCGGCGGCCGGGAGTGTCGGCGGGACACTCGCTCGCTACCAAGCTCGGGAACGGCTCGATCGCCGCGATCGCCTACTCGACGGTGTCGCTCAAGCTACCACTGCTCTGTTAACTCTCAACGACCTCGAGCTGGCCTTCGCACGAACCGTTGCTGTTTTGGGACAGGCCGCCGACGCCGATCGCGCGTACCTGTTCCAACGACACCTCCACCCCGTCACGGACAAATGGGTGATGAGCCAGCGTCACGAATGGGTCGCGGCCGGGACGCGGTCGTATGCCGACGATCCGTACTTCCAAAATATGCCCTACGAATCCACCTTTTACGACCTGTTCGAGACGTTAGCGAGCAATCGTACCATCTGCCAACCGGTCAGCCATATGCCCCTTCTCGAACGGTCTGCGCTCGAAGAACAGGACATTCAAGCGCTGTTGTTGCTGCCCGTCCGAGTCGAGGATGGGCTGTGGGGGTTTTTAGGATTCGATCGCTGTCGCGACGATCGCCTGTGGTCGGACGGGGAACAGACCCTGCTACGGGCGGCGGCGGCCAATATTGGGGCGGCGGTGACGCGCCAGCGAACCAAAGACGAACTCGCTCGCTTGAACGCCGAACTCGAACATCGCATTTGGAAGCGAACGGCCGAACTGCAAGCGGCCAACCGCCAACTGACTTACAACGCCTATCACGACGCCCTGACGGGACTGCCCAACCGCGCGCTACTCCTCGAACAACTCGACGCCTCCCTCAATCAGTTCAAACGCGATCGCAACGCTGCCTTTGCCGTGTTGTTCGTCGATCTCGATCGCTTCAAAATCATCAACGACAGCCTCGGCCACGACTTTGGCGACAAGCTCCTCGTCGAAACCGCCTCGCGCCTCCTTACCTGTCTCAACCATGGCGATCTTCTCGCTCGGTTGGGGGGAGACGAATTCGCAATTTTACTACGGGAAATCCGGCATTTGGGAGACGCCACGCGCATCGCCGATCGCGTTTACGCCAGCCTCAATCGACCGTTTCGGATCGAGGATCGCGACGTGTATCTCACTGTCAGTATCGGCATCGCCCCCAGCGCCGATCGCTACACCAAACCCGACGAAATTCTGCGGGATGCCGATATCGTCATGTATCATGCCAAAACCAGCGACGGTCAGCGGTACGAAATCTTCGACAGTGCGATGCACAATCGACTGTTGGAACGCCACCAACTGGAAAATCACTTTCGACGGGCAGTATCGGTGATTTCCTCGACGCCTCCAGAGAGCGGTGCGGCGGACGAGAGCCAGTTTCGCGTTGTCTTTCAACCGATCGTGTCCCTCTCGAGCGATCGTGTCGTGGGGTTCGAGGCGCTCTCCCGCTGGCATCACCCGCAACTGGGGGTGATTTCACCGGGGAAATTCATTCCTCTGGCCGAAGAAAGCGGCGAAATCGTTCCCTTGGGGATTTGGGTTCTCTATCGCGCCTGTCGCCAACTCCAACGCTGGCAACAGCAGTTTCGGGACTTCGCCCCGCTGACGATGTCGGTGAACCTGTCGGCGCGTCAACTCCTCGACCCGCAACTGTTACCGCAGATCGATCGCATTTTAGAACGAACGGGGGTGTCGAGCGATCGCGTCAAACTGGAAATGACTGAAAGCGTTGTCATCAAAAACGCCGAGTTCTCCAGTCGAACCCTCGCTCAATTGCGAGAACGCCACATTCAACTATCGATGGACGATTTCGGAACGGGGTATTCGTCCTTGAGTTACTTACACCGCTTTCAGTTCGATACCCTGAAAATCGATCGCTCCTTCGTCAACCCCCTCAAAACCGGCCGCGAATCCTCGTCCATCGTCCAAGCGATTATCGCTCTGGCCCACAACTTAAAGATGAATACGGTGGCTGAAGGGGTCGAAACTGACATTCAGAAACGAATTTTGAAGCATCTCGGCTGTGAATACGGTCAGGGCTATCTCTTTGCTCGTCCCCTCAGTGCGGAGGCGGCGACTCAGTTTTTAGAGCGAGCGTACTCGGGCGGACCGCAGCCAGATATTGATGTAAGTTGACCGTTTCTCCGATGACCGCCACGGCGGGGGCTTCAAAACCTGTTTCTGCCATGCGATCGGCGATCGAGGCGAGGGTTGCGATGAGTTCCTCGCGATCGGGGCGAGTTCCCCACCGAATTAAGGCAACGGGCGTGTCGGGGGATTTTCCAGCGGCGAGAAGGCGATCGACAATATGGGGAAAATTGCGAACGCCCATGTAGACGACGATCGTTTCCGACCCTCGGGCGATCGCCTCCCAGTTCACCTGGGGACGGTATTTCCCCACGCTTTCGTGACCCGTTACGAACGTCACCGACGAGCTGTAATCGCGGTGGGTCAGAGGAATTCCAGCGTAAGCGGGGGCGGCGATTCCCGACGTGATACCAGGAACTACTTCGACGGGAATTCCAGCTTCGATTAAATCTTCCATTTCTTCGCCGCCCCGTCCGAACACGAAGGGATCGCCTCCTTTGAGGCGTACCACGACGGTGTGTGTTTGCGCGTATTCGATCAGGAGTTGCGTTGTCTCTTCCTGCAACAACGAATGGCGTCCGCGACGTTTTCCGGCGTGAACTCGGATCGCCTGGGGGTTGATGAAGTCCAAAATCGGCGGACTGACGAGGGCGTCGTGCAGCACCACGTCCGCACATTCGAGGAGCGTTTTCGCTTTCACGGTCAGCAAACCGGGATCGCCGGGGCCGGCACCGACGAGATACACTTTTCCCACAGAATTCGATCGAGCCATTGAGGTTGTTGCAGTTGCCTTGCGGCAGAATACAGAATAGAAGTAGTTCATATTCTGATACAAAACGTCCCGCGTTGTCTGTAGGGAATGTCACCGGGACGGGTAGATGGAAGGAATCGTTGAGAACCATGAGCGTGAAAGTGCAATTTTTGCCCGACGATGTGACGGCCACGGCGGAAGTGGGCGAACCTTTGTTAGATGTGGCGAAGCGGGTGGGAATCGATATTCCGACGGGGTGTTTGATGGGGTCTTGTCACGCTTGCGAAGTGGAACTCGACGGCGAAGCCATTTGTTCTTGTATCAGTGCGGTTCCGCCGGGAAAAGACGAAATTACTATCGATCTCTATATCGATCCGACTTGGTAATTATGGATTGAATTAGGGCTGATTTACATATTTTGTGGATTTTGTCAACCCCAAGTTTGAAAATTCCATTTTCAACGCTAAAAGTTGAGAATCTTCTTAGTGCTTTATCTCAATATTGCTATTTTACGCATAAGGTTTTCCTGCAAAAGTGTTGCATTTCTTTTTTGAATCGGCGAATTTGTCGGAGTATCAAAACCCTTTGCAGGACAGTGAAGTACGCAGAGATGAGTTTGGGGTAGATTGGATAGAACGATCGCGCAACTCCACAACCGATCGCATACGGAAACCCCAATCTAATAAATTGACGTTTTTGAAATACACTCGATCGGAAGATCGGAACTTAGACAGAGTCGTTCGATAAAATTCGGTGGGTCTTCAAAGTTGGAGGTGATAAGCGGATTTTATACCCGGTCAAAACCATCCCCCCAACCCCCCTTGCGAAGGGGGGCTAAGGGGGGATGCGCCCCAGTTCGATTTCGTATTATTCATAACAAATGACACCATAATCTCAGGAGACCCAATTCGGTTTCTCGTCCTGACCCTAACCTGACGGGAGATCTGCCCTCGAAACTGAATTTCTGCATCAGTCCTCACAAAAAAAACTCCCCCCAGAACGAGGGGAGAGAGGAGAACATCACATGGCTTAAATCTTAAAAGAGGTACTGAACTAGCATCTACACGCCGAATTCAGACTTGAGTTGAACGACCCACTTTTGAATCCGTTCTTCGGTGAGGTCGTCTTGATTGTCGTCGTCTAATGCAAGTCCGATAAACTTACCATTTTTAACGGCTTTAGACTCACTGAAATCGTAGCCGTCAACCGGCCAGTGTCCGACAGTTTGTCCGCCGAGGCTGGAAACTTTTTCTTCTAGAATTCCCATGGCATCTTGGAAGTTGTCAGCATAGCCGATTTGATCGCCGACGCCGAAATAAGCGACTTTCTTACCGCTTAAATCTAGATCGTCTAACTCGTCAAAACAACCTTCCCAGTCGCTTTGAAGTTCTCCAATATTCCAGGTAGGAGAACCAAGAATCAAACAGTCGTATTCTTCAAGTTCGCTGAGATCGGCATCGGCAATGTTTTGGAGTTCTACGACATCGTCACCTCCAAATTCGGCTTGAATGGCTTCGGCTGCGGTTTCGGTGTTTCCTGTTGTCGAACCGTAAAAAAGTCCAATTTTGGCCATAGTTTTTTCGGTTAAGCTGCGTTCGAGGTTGAGTTTGAGTTAAATTCGATCGCAATTTCCTAAAACCCCCAAGATTCAATCAACGGTATTCCAACACCTGGTTTTAAAATCTCGAAAAGGGAATTTGGTTAAGTTGTGAAATTACGATCGCTCAGAAAAAAGTGATATGACGATTCGGTGGAGAGAGCCTTTTTTTCGAGTATTGGTTTTATCGAAATTTTAGGCTGTCTGGAATCGGGAAGATACGTTGAATCGTCATATCGTCGAGAGGTTTTTACTGTTTATACTTTAATCAATTTAGTAATTTTTGTCAACTAAATAATCGAGAATTTTTATTAATTATAATATTTATTTTTTAAATAAAAAAACACAAAGAAACCCAGGATCGAATTTATCGATCCTGGTATTTGAAAACCCGAACGTGACAACTAAAAGCACTCGTTCACAGGCTTGAGAGAGGATAACAATGTCAGTTCAAAACTAAGCCTTTACGTGCGTCAAAAAAATCGAAAGTTACATAAGACATCACCTCCTTTGCTGCGATCGCACGACGCAAACTTACAAACCGTTTTGCATTGACATCACAACCGCACTGAGGCGATCGAGCAGCAAATAAGCAAAGATCGCACCGCCGACGCCACCGATAAGAAATCCACCGACAAACTGACTCCAGCCATCGCGACTTTGCAACGCGATCGGAATCGCCGGAACTGTCGCCGCCGCAACCGCCGATCCTTGCGACTCGTTCTTAGAAAACGTCACCGTTCCGTAACTCGACATGGCGACGGTTAAAATTGCCAAAAGTGCGATCGCCGACATCAACCCGACGACATTAGCCGCTTCCGTTTCCCGAACCGGATTCAACACTGCAAACGGCCCCACCAAAAAATAGCCGTGAGCCATGCCAATTTCCAAACCGCGAGAAATCGGCGAAATCCCCGAACGATAAATCGGCAAATTCCGTAAAAACGTCAGCGTTGCATCCGAACGATTCACGATGGTCGATAAATTTCCCGCTTCGGGATTTCCCGCGTAGGGCGCAACCATACTTCCGGTTTTGAAGTCAAACCCCGACGCTTCACCTCGGGCGCGAATGGCGTGCCACAAATGCCCGAACAGGAACAACACCGCCAACACGAAATGGAACGTCGCCAGCCATCCCCGCGCCGTCACGACGCCGGTTTCCGTTTCCAACAATCCCGCCGGTCCATAAAACACTTCTGGGTACGCCGTCGTATTGACGCTGACGAAGTACGCCGCCAAAAATCCCATGTAGGACAACGCCCCCAAACTGTAGGACAGGTACGCTTCCCCCGAATAAATCAGAACCCGTTTCGCCCAGGGGAACGGCTTCGTCAGACTGTGCCAAATTCCCCCGCCAATGCAGAGCAAACCGACCCAAATATGACCGCCGACCAAATCTTCGAGATTATCGACCGCCGCCATCCCTTGCGACCCAGATGCGCCGAACAAATAACCGAAAATCGTCAAAGGATTCAGCGTCGGATGCGCCACAACCCGGACGGCGTTCGTGGAGGCGTCGAACAAGCCGCCCCAAAACAGGGCTTTCGCCACCAACAACCAGGCACCGAGACCTAACAAAATCAGGTGAATCCCGAGAATATTGGTCATTTTGTCGGCGTCTTTCCAGTCGTAGCCGAAAAAGCCGGAAAAGGTTCGGTTTTGGGGCAGTACGTCCGGCCCGAGAAGGGCGTGGTAAATGCCACCGGCTCCCAAAACGGCGGAGGAAATCAGGTGTAGCACCCCGATGACGAAGTACGGATAGGTGTCGATCGCTCCACTACCCGCCTCGACGCCAATGCCCAAACTGGCCAGATGAGGCAGTAAAATAAAGCCTTGCTCGAAAACGGGAACGTCTCGGGTGTAGCGGGAAACTTCAAAGAGGGTAAACGCACCAGCCCAGAGGGTAATCAGGCCGGCGTGGGCGACGTGAGCGCCGAGAAGCTTGCCCGAGAGATCGGCAAATCGCGCGTTACCCGCCCACCAAGGTACATCGGGAATTTTATCTTTGTGGGGATTCGCTGCAATCACAGCAGTCATGACGGTATCTCCTTGAGAATTCTTTTCATTAAATTAGAAATTGGAGCAACAAAACTGAGACTCTTTTGCAATTAGCGTCTAAAAAAATTTAGGCGTCGGCGGCTTTGACTCCTTGGCGGAAATCGAATCCTGACGCCCGTAAAGCGTGCCAAATGTGACCTTGCAGGAAGAAGAACGACAGCCAGAAGTGAGCGTTCGCCAGCCAAGTTCTCGAGGTGAGGCGTTCGGGATCGGGATCGGCGAAGTAGGGAAACAGCCCGAATTTAACCTGCAATGCCTCGCCGTAGAAGGTTTCGGGGTAGGCGGTGGTGTTGACGGCGACGTAGTAGGTGGCGATAAATCCCATCAGTGCGATCGCCCCCAAACTGTAAGACAAATAGGCTTCTCCCGACCAAACGAACAGCCGTTTCGCCCAAGGGAACGGTTCGGTGAAAATATGCCAGAGTCCGCCAGAGATGAGGATTGCGGCAATCCAGATATGTCCGCCGACGATGTCTTCGAGGTTGTCTACGCCAGCAATCCAGTTTTGTCCCACCGCCCCGAAGAGGTAGCCGAAAATACGGACGGGGTTGAGGGTGGGATCGCTGACGAGGCGCACGGTGGCGAGATCGGCATCGTACAGCCCGCCGAAGGAGGTCGCTTTAGCCACGAACAGCAACGCGCCGATTCCTAAGAGAGTGAGGTGAATTCCCAGGATTGTCGTCATTTTTCGCGCGTCTTTCCAGTCGTAACCGAAGAAGGAAAAGCGACGTTCGAGGCGATCGGGCCCGAGTAAGGCGTGGTAAATACCACCAATACCGAGAAACGCCGAGGAAATCAGGTGCAGCGCCCCGATAACGAAGTAGGGATAGGTACTGGCAACGTTACCGTTCGTGCCGATTCCCCAACCTTCTGCCGCGAGGTGGGGTAGCAAAATTAACCCCTGGTCGAACATGGGTAAATCGGGGTTGTAGCGAGACAACTCAAACAGCGTCGTTGCGCCCGCCCAGAATGCAATCAGTCCGGCTTGGGCGACGTGTGCGCCGAGGAGTTTGCCGGAAAGGTGGGTGAGACGGGCGTTTCCCGCCCACCAAGGAATTTCCACGCGCTCGCGCGAGGTCGGTGAAGCTGTCGTCACGAAAGCCTCCTTTAATTGAGAATACTATTCAATAAGTTTTCGGGGACGAGCTTAACACGTCCTTCGATCTATTGACAATACCTTTCAATAAAAAAAGTGCGATCGCTCTCATCTCCCTGACTTCCCCGGCTTCACAGAACGTTACAGGGGGGAAGCAATATCGCTCTTATATTGGAAAAGAAAATCTCGCTGCGTCGATCGCTTCACCGAACACCGTTGGAGGAACCATCGTGGCCGAAGACAAAACCTACCTGGAACTCTCAGAAGAACAAGGGGTTTCGCACAAGTTTTACGAAGTCACCGTCGAAGGAACGCAAGTCACCATCCGCTACGGACGCATCGGCGACAGCGGACGCACCCAAACCAGCGACTATCCCACCCCCGAGAAAGCCAAAGCCGCCGCCGCGAAGAAAATTAAAGAAAAAACTCGTAAAGGCTACGAAAGCGCTGTCATGGGCGTTCGCAAAAAGCGCCCCGTCACGCGCCGCCAAACTACCAGCAGCCAGTCTACCGCGCGATCGGCTCCGGTTTTGTGGAAGTTCGACTCGGGAGCTGCGGCGTTTGGCATTTTTATCGGGGAGTCCACCTGTTGGGTGGGAAACCAAGACGGACGAGTTTTCGCCCTCGATTTTCAAGGACAAGTTCTCAATCAGTTTCAACTTCCCGAGGGGGTGAAATGTCTCGTCGCCGATGACGTTTGGATTTATGCCGGGTGCGACGACGGAAACGTTTACGATTTGTCGGGTAAGATTCCGCGCTTGGCGTACGAAATTGACGAAAATGTGGATATTTTCTGGTTAGATATTGACGACGGATTGTTAGCCGTCTCCGACGCCAACGGACAAGTGGCGTTGTTTCATCCCGAAGACGAGTTTCACTGGACGCGGTTGTCTCAGGGGAAATGCGGTTGGATGGTGCGTTGCGATCGCCATGGCGTCTATCACGGACATACGAAAGGCGTTACCTGCTACGATTTAGAGGCCGGACGAGTGCAATGGCATCGCGACACCCAAGGGAGCGTATTGTTTGGGTGGCAAGAAGCCGAAACCGTCTACGCCGGAACCTCGAACCGCCTCGTTTACGAGTTTGGCAAACAAGGGAACGAGGGCGCAAAATGTCAGTGCGATGCCTCTGTGTATTCCTGTGCGGCGGCTTCCGACGGAAAGTATATTTTTGCAGGGGATAGCAGCTCGTCGGTGTATTGTTTCGATCGCGCGGGAATGCGACTGTGGAAGCTGGGGACGGGATGCGGTTCGGCATTGTCGATGCAATGGCGTAGCGATCGCCTCTATCTCGTTACCACTAGCGGCTATCTGGCTTGTCTCGATGTGAGCGAAAGCGCGATCGAAGCGGCGCGATCGGGTAACGTACCGCAACCCGAAACCCTGAAAGCGCCCCAAGCCTCGGGAACTCCCGTGTCCGATCGCCTCGAAACCACATCAGAGGGAACAGAAGGGGTCGTCGTTCGCTGCATTCGCGAGGGGGGAAAATTGCGAGTTCGCGTGGAATCTCCCGGCTATCACGAAGATTGGAACGTTCAGTTTCCCCGCAACATCCGCGAAGAAGGCGTGCGATATCTCGTCAGTGAAATTCGCGAATCCTCTCGCAGTGGGTTTTATCGCGCCTACGGTGAGATTAAAAAATTAGTCGATTAGGCGATCGCGCTTTGACGATTTTTGACATGGGGTTTCATGGGAGTTAAAAATATCAGGATGTCCTGAGAGTTATCTGGAGCTGTGCGATCGGAAACTTGGGCGAGAATCTCAGTTTCTCTACAGAACTTACGCATTTACTCCAAATGTAGGGTGGGCAATGTCCACCAAGCTCTACATTTAGCGTGGGTAACGTTGAATTGCGTAAGTCCAGCTCGATAACGGAGTCCGTAAAGGACTTAGCCTGGTCAACTCTCGGGCTTTTTCAAGTCCGCGCCGTACCCGTTAGGGTCGGCGTCGGGTGGTTGACTCTAATCAGTCGGAGTTACATTTCATTTTTGAATCGGCGATCGCTTTCGACACCCTAAACATAAGGCGTCACGTCTTCTCCGCAATCGTCCGCCAAATAGGACAACGCCCGAAATCGCAGGTACACAAACTCGTCGTACAGAGGATTGAACTTACACAGCGGCGGAATGTGAAACAGGGTTTTTCCCAGGACTTTTACATCTCGCTCGAAGGGACATTGAGCGGGAATGGTTTTACAAATCCAGCGCGCGCGAACGGGCGATCGCATTTCCAAGTTGTCGAGCCACTGACGTAGAGGAAATAAGGGATCGAAGCGTTTCTTAGACGGAGCTGAACGGGTAACAGTGGGGTGAGAAACGTGCTGGGGTTCGGCTTGGCGAAGCCATACCCAACTCACTGTTACGATGTGTTGAATTGTATCGTCTAATACAGTCATGGATCGGATGGGTTGAATTCATTTGAGGTGTTGTTTTTTCAACGACCTCGCGATCGAAAGTTCCGGCCCGAACTACCGATCTCAATCGAAAAATACAGAGGTGAGTTGCGTCGGGGATATATCCTCCTGACGTATTATGACACCAATTTTCAAAGTATGACTACTCAGTTTTACTGATATCCAACAATAAAATTAAAGCAATATAAATGTTGTTAAACATAGATCGATGAAGTTCAGATCGGGTAAGGGATTGAGGCGATGGTAGATTCGATCGCTCGCAAGATAAACTGGAAAAATTTTTGTGAACTTAGCTTTCAAACTCAGTACGCCTTCGCGTAAAAAATGGAGATCGATGAAGGTTTGCCCTTCTCAAGAGTCAGAAGGGGTCGGTTCGGCGGCGGTCGCAGTCAGCGATCGCTCGTACAGTGTCGTAAAATACTGCTTGACTTCCGGGGGAACGGCGGTCAACCGAACACAAAACTCGCGATCGCTCGAACCGTTCCCTTTCACGACCTTGGCATAAAATTCTCCCTCAGCCTCACCGCTCTTTCCGGGGACGTTCAACTGAAATCGCAAATTCGTCAGCGGTGCCATCGCTTCGGGCGATCGTACGCGAACGCGACCGGGCGATAACTTCACCAACTGCGCCTCCAAGGTGCGATCGCTCAAATGTTTCCCCGCCAACGGCGTGTATCGAACCGCCAACGCCGGAAACAGATCGCACATCACCACCTCTTCCTCAGGCAGTCGCAGTTGGTATTTCCCGCCGATCCCCACGACCGAATACACCGTCATCGGTTCCTTCACCCCTTTTGGCGAGACCTTTTCCTCGTCCTCAACCTCAACGATATCTCCCGTTTCCCGCATCGTCGATTCCGTCACCAAAATTTGCCCGCCGACCGTATAAGACTCGATGCGATAGGTCAAATTCACCTGAGAGCCGACGACCCCGTATTTCGTCCGTTTGAGCGAGCCGATATTCCCGACGACCACTTCCCCCGTATTGATCCCGATACCCATTTCCAAATTCGGCAAATCGCGTTTCGCCATTTCCTGGTTGACTTTGTCCATGGCCAACTGCATCGCCAGCGCACAGGCGATCGCCCGTTCGGGATCGTCCTCTCGCTGCGTGGGCGCGCCGAACAGCACCAAAATCCCGTCTCCCATAAACTCGTCGATCGTCCCCTGATAGGCCGTAATCGCGTCCGCCATGGCCTCGAGATAAATATTGAGGATCGACACCACCTGTTCCGGGGGAAGCCGTTCGGAAATACTGGTAAACCCGCGCAAATCCGACGTCAGAATCGTAATTTCTCGACGTTCCCCTCCCATGGTCAACCCCTCGGGGGTTTCCAGCAACGTCGCCACCACCTCGTCCGTGAGATAGCGACTGAAGGTCTGTCGGATATCGGCGGCCGATCGCGCCACGTAAGCCGTCACGCCGATGGCGGCGAGGGTTTGCGCCAACAGCGGCGGCACCACGGGAATCCACCACCCCTGTAAAAACGCTCCGTAACCGACGAGGAGAAACGCGACACCGACGAGACCTTGTCCGGTGATGCGCCAAAAATAGTTACTGTAACGCCAAATCCAACTGACCCCCGCCCCCAAAATCGCAGCGAGGAAGATCCACGCCCACTCTTTCGGTTCCGACCAAGAGAGGATTTGCGCTTGCCCGTCGAGGGTCGCACTGAGAATCTGGCTGACGATGTTCGCGTGAACCTCGACCCCCGCTGTTTTTTCAATGCCCTGACCTTTCGCACTAAAAGGGGTATCGAAAAAGTCTTTGAGGCTTTCGGCCGTCGAGCCGACGAGAACGACGCGATCGCGAAACATCTCGGGGGAAACGCGCCCTTCTAACACGTCCCGCACTTCAACGGCGGGAAACGTATGCGATCCCCCCCGATAGTCGAGAAGAATTTGATAACCTGCATTATCGATCCCCACGTAACCACCGTAATAACGGTCGATCGGCACGAATACCGTTTCCTCGAGTTTGACCCACTGGCGATCGTCGGGGGTGAGTTCCGGTTCGATCCCCTCGGCTTTTAAGTACAGCATAGCCAGGTGGAAGCCGACGCTGAAGACGATCTCGTCCGTTTCGGGATCGGTCAGATAGAGAAACGCCCGCCGCAGTTTTCCGTCTTCGTCGCGGCCGAGATCGTTGGCGGCGATGCGATCGAGTTCGGCTAGAACTGGCGGCGGACCGACGCGCTCGACCCCTCCCGTAATTTTGGCAATCCCGAGGAGGTTGGGCGTGTTGCGATACACTTCGCTGAGATGTTGATAGCCCGGTTCGACAGGATCTTCGGCGGCCAGCAGTTGCGGGCGATCGCGAAACATCGAGACCAACTTGGCATAGGAGGGAGGAACGGGCAAATCGCGATAGATGTCCAGACCGATCGCTCGCGGTTCGGCGTCGGCAATGCGTTCGAGCAGTTCGGCCAGGACGCGATCGCTAACGGGATGGCTGTAGTACTGTAAATCCTGCTCGGAAATCCCGACGATGACCACGCGATCGTCCTTCGGCCGATCGGGACGGGCGCGAAAGAGGGCGTCGAGGGCAGCCAGTTCTAACCCTTGCAACAGTCCCGTCACCCGCAACGCCACGATCGCCAGGGTTGCCATCGGCGCGATGACAAATACCCCTCGCCAGTGCCAGAGCTGGGATTTCATTCGTTCTCCGAACTCGACCGGTTTTGAGTTTGCGCCTCAGATTCAGATTGAGCGGGTAACGCCCTCGTCGAAGAACTGACCACGGAGAGAAACTCGATTTCGGTGTTGGGGTCGTTTTCTACGACCGTCGCCTCGGACTCTTCCGAAATCACCTGGAACCCTCGAAGAAGGTAGTTCCACGTCTGGGAAGCGTCTAACAGGTTGGCCATGTAGTCGAACCAGAACCCGGCCTCGCCGTAGAGTTGCGCCCGTTCGAGAGGATCGGAAGCGTTCGATAACGCGTCGATCAGTTCCGGCGACGGGTTGGCCCGTTCGAGCCATCCGCCCATCACGAGCTTGGTGGTGGGATCGTTCGGTTTGGCGGGATTGCACTGTACTTCGAGATACCAGCGATAAGGCATTTGAGGGTCTAGAGCATCCTCGTCTTCAGACCAGGCTCGTTGTAAAACGTAGGGGCGATCGGCGAGGTCGGTCGGTAGTGCGATCGCCGCTTCACTGACGGTTTCGATGCGGCCGTCGGGGGTGTCTCGTTCGATGGCGATCGTGGCCGTTTCGAGACCCGCCTTGGCACTGGCAATATACCAGTAGAGGGTGGGGCGTCCGTCAGCGCTCAAGCCGTAATATTCTCCCGTTTCGTCGGTGGGGACTAAGGGCGTGATACTGATGCAATCGCCCTGTCGTGTCGCCCCGCCGTCGGCAGATTCAGGAGCGCCGCGATCGGGAGGAGCAAAGCGAGCGGCGCCTCCATCGGCGGCAAGGGGAGTCCCGCGATCGGGGGGGGAGAACTGAGCGATCGCAGAAGGGGAAACGCCACCGGCGACGGCGAGGGATAGCGTCAGAACCAAGGTGGCGACAGAGCGAGCGCGATTGCGAGCCATAAGAAAGTTAGGGTGATGAGATAAAACGACGGATACGAAACGAAGCCCGTCCCCGTCCGTTCGTTTTGTGGGCGCTGCGAGCAACACCAACGGGGCTAATTCCAGTCTAGTTCAGGAGTTACGACACCGTCGAGACAAGACGGACAGACGGCAAAACCGTCCGCTCGCAACCGCGATCTCCGGGGGTTAGCCACTGCGATCGATCCACTTGATACTTCGCAACCACGGCCAGATCCCAGTGTGTCGTCGCATCGTCACGCCTTGACTGTGTTCGTGAGCGACGGCTTCTAACTCGGATGTCGAAAAGTCGTATCCCAACTGACGGGCAATTTGTAAAAATTCTTCAGGGGTTTCGACCTCGGTAAATTTATCCCGCATCTCGGGGTAATGCAGGGCATCTTCGAGAAACTGTTCGGCACTCTCTTTAGACATAACGGTATTGAGAAGTGGAGTTTCGATGGCTGAGAACTCTCGAGCGTGGGCTGGAGGGAAATCGTTTCGTATCTTCAGGAAGCGTTTCGAGAACGCAGGGTCGAACGCCTGGGTCTTTGCAAGCCACTATTCGGGCATCGTCCACTCCCGAGGCGAAGACGACGCATCGTACCCTCCCGTCCGCATCAGGCGATCGAGTTCGCCGGGATCGGGGGAGATTTTTTGGGCGTCTTCGATGGTAATGCGTCCGTCGAGAATTTCTTTGTAGAGGGCTTGGTTGAGAATCTGCATTCCTTCCATGGTGTCGGTTTTCATCAGGTGGAAGGCTTCGTCTTCTTCGCCCCGCATTAAGAAATCTTTCATCGCCGCCGTGTTGATGAGAATGTCGTGAACGGCGACTCGCTTGCGATCGGTCGTCGGAAGGAGCAGTTGTGCCACCACCGCCACCAACGACTCGACGAGCTGCACCCGCATGACGGGTTGTTCGTCGGGGGGGTACAGGTTCAACAGGCGGTTGACGGAGTCGATGGCGTTGCGGGTGTGGAGGGTTCCCAGAACCAGGTGTCCGGTTTGGGCGGCTTGTAGGGCGGTGTTGATGGTGATGCGATCGCGCATTTCACCGATGAGGATGACGTCGGGATCTTCCCGCAACACGGCTCGCAAGGCTTGGTGGAATTCGAGGGTATGCAGTCCCACTTCCCGCTGGCTGATGAGGCACTTTTTCGAGGAATGGACGAATTCGATAGGGTCTTCGATGGTGACGATGTGTTTGTGAGATGTTTCGTTTAAATGGTCTAGCATCGCTGCCATTGTCGTCGATTTTCCCGACCCGGTCGGTCCCGTCACGAGAACCAATCCTTGGGAGTATCCGACGATCTTTTTGAGTACTTGCGGCAGGTGCAGTTTGTCGATGGTGGGAACGTCGAGGGTAATCAGGCGCAATACCATCGCCCCACCCGTTAGAGAATCGAAACAGTTCACCCGACAGCGCACGAGTCCTGGGTAAAATACGGCGGTATCGAGTTCTTTTTCTTTGGCGAACTGTTTGCGTTGTTCGGGGGTGAGAATTTCAGTTAGGTATTGCTCGAAAATCGCCGGCGTCACCTTCACCGCGCGATCGAGTTCTTCCATTTTTCCGCGAATGCGAAATCGCGGCAGTTCTCCCACGCGGATGTGAACGTCGGACGCGTTACGATCGAACGCCTGTTTGACGAGTTTTTTTACCGAGGTATTCGGATCGGTCGCTTTGGACGCACTGGTACTTCGCTGCTTGGGAGGTGGCGGTGGGGGAGGTTTGTGGCTTCCCGATGCCTTGACGCTGGCAGATGGTATTTGAGGTTTTTCGGACATGGTATCGAACTCCGATGACAAAATTCTGAGTCGAGCTTCGCGAACGAGTGTTATTTTTTTTGTAGCAAATCAAATCGATTTTCGACAATTTTTTCAGGCTGACCGTTGGGTGAATTCGATAACACTTGTTTTAAAACCTTTTACTCTAGCTAAAATTTAACGCGATCGAATCACTTTTTTGTAAAATTTAATTTTTTCTATATTCCCGGTAAAATGATTGAGATCGGGGAAAAACAACGTGCTTTTTGGAAAAACTTAGAAATTTTCTCTTCGGACAAGCGATCGAACGAACCGATAATTTTTTTCCTGTTGTTCTTTGACGGTCGAAAATCGAACGGCTTACGCGTTATAGCATAGCTTCTCAAAAAAGAATTTCAGTCTCTCGAAGATGTGGAGAGTTTGAGACCCGTCTCAAGATCGAATTTCCACGCGAGTTTTGACTCGAAAGACCTAAAAATTTATGTTATTTTGAAGGTTTGACGGTCGATCGATTTTCATTTTAAGTCTGATGTCCGACACCCCAGATTCTCGCAAGGGCGATTCCAAAGGGCGATCGCCTCAAAACTGGCCGCTCGATCGCCTGCCCGGTTTGCGACGCGAAGACTGCCAAGCACTCGAGCGTCTGGGCGTTCGCACCACCCTCGAACTGCTCGACCGAACGGGTCGGGGCGATCGCACTCAAGCCCTAGCCACCCAATTAGGCATTTCCACCCACTACGTCCGCAAATGGATCGCTTTATCCGATCTCGCGCGAGTCCCTGGCGTCGGCTGTCAGTATTGCGGCTTGCTCCTCCATTGTGGCATTATCTCCGCCGCCCAACTCAGCCAAACCCCCATACACAAACTCTATCCCCAAATTCAACGCCTTCACGTCGCGACAATGCAGCGTAAAGATTTATGTCCGCCTCGAGGTCAAGTCATCGAGTGGATTCAAGCTGCACGGCCGTTTGCCTTGAGGAGATGAGGCGCAGGGAAGAGGGGGAGAGGGGGAGAG
>NZ_JAQNCQ010000283.1:0-11437 GCF_028368005.1 Geitlerinema sp. CS-897
GAGTTTGTGTCTCCAATCATTAGGATGAGTTATATCAAGCTAGTTTATACTCGAAAAACAGCTTATGCTTAACTCTGTTCCATTTCTGGTCAACTTTCCGTACCCTGTTTTTTGAAGTTATTCAGCAAGCCCTATTATAGCGTGGCTTTGACAACTGGATTCCGTATAACGTATTGCCTTCAAACGAGTGATGTCAATTATTATGTCTCTATTCAGAAGCTGTCACATTAAACCCAGCCTCGATCGTGGGACTGTTCTGTCATTCTCTTCAACTCGACGCGACAAAAAACACAAACCCCGATTTCACCGCGAAATCGGGGTAACGAGAGGGAGGCTATCCCCTATCACAACATCACCAAACGCTAGAAACTAAACGTCGTGCGAATCACGCCAATCAAAGCATCGTCGTTATCGTCGTCGTGGTTCGGTGCCGTCAACCAAATTAATCCCGGCGTCACCGTCAGATTTTCGCCGATTTGCAGCGAATAGAAGGCTTCGAGGTGCAGCGACGTATCGTCGTCTTCGTCGATGCCACCCCGTTCTAAACTCGAACTGACATCCGTGACTTTCGGTTCTTGTCCCACAAGAATACCCGCTAAGTTCCCCGGTGCGCCTACGTCGGGAAACGCCAAGGAAACCGCCCAGTTCCAACTATCGAGGCTGCCGCGATCGATGGTTCCCCCTAACGTCGAAAGGGTTTGGGTATTGACATATCCCACCCAACCGCCGAGGGCGAAGTTCTCGGCAAGCTGCCAAGAGGCTTCGATGCCGTAAGCGTTGCTGACAATGGGCATTTCTGTGCCGAATTCGTCAGCGGAGAAGCTGCGGAAGTTGGAGAGGGTGCTTCCGGTTCCCATTTCCAGGTTGTACGAGTTCAAATAGGTTAACGCGAACTCTAACCCGTCGGCAGGCGTCAAGGTTAATTGTCCCATTGCGCCATAGGGGCCGTTAAACAAGCCTAACCCTTCGGTAGGGTCGTTGGCTTCTCCGGCGTAGTAGCCGCCGCTGAGGGAGAGAAAATCGTTGAATGCGTATTCAAACCCGATCCCCGTTTGTTCGATCAGGTAGAAAATCGAGGCGCGGGTTCCGAATTTAGACAATGCCCCGAAGTTCCCGTCGCCGTCGAAGAAGGGGTTGACGCTGGACGCGAAGTCATCGGAAGCCCCGGCGTTGGCAGAAATCACGACGTTGAGGTTGTCGCCGAGGGGAAACGAGTAGTTGAGGGCGTCGATTTCAATGGAGTTTCCGCTATCGTCGGAGAAGAACAAATCTCCTTCGGGATATCCCGTTGAAACTTCCGAAAAAGCGGGAATGTTGCTGGCTTGCAAGCGGGTTAGCAGCAAGTCTTCGCCGGTAAAGCTGGTGAGGAATTCTAACCGCGTCCGATAGCCGAAAGCGGGGATTTTATCGATATCGTTACCGTTGACATCTTCACCGCTTGCAATACCGTAAGCGGCGAAAATGACTTGACCTTCGAGTTTCGTCGTGGTGGAAAACTGGTTGGCTTCGAGTTCGGCGACGCGAGACTCTAACCCGTCTACTCGTCCTCGCAACGCGGCTAGTTCGGCGGCGAATTCTTCTTGCAAGCGGCGAATGGTCTGTAGACTGTCAACGTCGATGTTTTCTCCATCACCGATGAGGGCGACGATTTGGTCGAGACACGCGTTTAACCCAGCGGCGAATTCGTAGCGGGTCATGAAGTTGTTGCCGCGATAGGTTCCGTCGGGATATCCGGCGATACATCCGTAGCGTTCTACGAGAGACTGCAACGCTTGAAACGCCCAGTCTGTCGGTTGTACGTCGGACAGTTGCGACACGGAGGTCACTTGATCGAGAGACAGCGACGGCGCGGGGTCGCTGAGTTCGTCTACACTTGTCATTTGGGCGTTGGCTGCACTAGCAGCTAGGAAAACGCCGAAAACGCCAGCACTACGGCTGACAAGGTTCCAGATAATTCGAGACATCGGCTCCTCGCTCACTACACTCACACTAGGTCGATCGAATTCGTCAAGGCGATCGCATGACGGCGGGCGATCGTAAAAATGATAATCGATCTTATTTTACTGCTAAACTTTTAGTCAAGCCTCGGTCGAGCTGACTGGACAGTCGAGGTTAACAAAAAGTATTCTCAATAAGAATGACGAAAAGCTGAGTGCTTGTCAAGAGCGATCGCCCCATTTTTTACGATCGCCCTTCAGCAGACGGTAGCAGTTTGAAGCTGAAACTCAGTAAATACGCAACTCCCGAGACGAGGATAATCGTCGCCCCAGAGGTTAGGTCGAAGGTATAGGAGAGAAACAACCCAACTGTTGTAAAAATAATTCCTAATAAGCTTGCTGCGATCGCCATCTGTTTGATATCTTTGACGAACCGTCCCGCGATCGCTGCGGGCATCGTTAACAGAGCGATGGTGAGAATCAATCCCACCACTTGCATGACCATGACGACGGTAAGGGCGATCGCTGCCACCAGCATCAGATAGAGTGCGTTGACGGGAACGTTTCGCGTCGTGGCGAAGACGGGATCGAAGGAAATCGCCAACAGTTCCTTATAAAACAGCACCACGAGGGCGACGATAACGACATCGATGGCCAGCATCAGCATCAAATCGCTGGGGGGAACGGTGAGGATGCTACCAAAGAGATAGCTCATCAAATCGGCTTTGTAGCCTTCCGTCATATCGATAAAGATAATGCCGATGGCCATGCCGATCGCCCACATGACACCGATGAGGGTATCGGCTCGCTGTTCCGTTCGACGTTGTACGACACCCATTCCCAAGGCTGCGGCTAAACTAAAGGCGATCGCCCCCAAGACGGGATCGAAACCGAAAAAGTATCCTAAGCCAATTCCACCATAGGCGGCGTGAGCGATTCCGCCGCTGATAAAAACAATGCGGTTGACGACGACAAAGGTACCGATAACGCCGCAAGCCACGCTCACGAGAAGTCCAGCGAGTAAGGCGTTACGCATGAAATCGAACTGTAACGCTTCGGTCAAAAATTGAAACATCGGTTCTAGAAACGGCGATTCACTGAAGATTTCGATCTAGCGTAGCGTTAATGGCGATCGCTTTTTCAGGGTAGGAGTGGTGGGGAGGTTTGGGGGGCGATCGGAATTGATTACTTGAGAGTGCGATCGAGGAACATGGAGAGAGTAAAAATGTTGAGCGTTGATGAAACTCAAAAATTGTGGCAACCCCTTTCCCATCAGTTAGTCATTCCCCGCGATGAAGCGACTTATCAGCAACTTGTAGAATGGCTCGATCGCCTCATCGATGAAGTAGGAGAAGACGAACGACATCCTTTAGCGTCACTGATGGAAATTATCGGCATTTTAATCGAGCAGTACGAAAACGATAATATCCCCGAACTCTAAGACTGATAGTTGCTCAAAAAACACGAATCGTCGAGTTGCCTCGTGCATTAAATCCTCGGAAATCTCTAGCTGAAAACTATGCGATCGCTTCTCGAGCAAGGTCGTCTAATTTACCCTCTTCAATATCTTGTTCTAGCTGCTCGTCCCAGCGTTCGTAATCTAAGTCTAACAACCAAGATTTTAGCTTCTCAAACTCATTGGATGATAGAGAAAGAATTGCCTCTTTGGTTTGTTTCAGATTTGACATTGCTAATTTTCCCAATTTGCTTTTAACAAAGTTATGAGGCTCTTCCGACCCGGGTATGTAGGGTAAATGCCTGTAGCCTCCATCTGGAAAAGGATTTCGCGATTTGAGTTTCCTTTTTATACAGTTTAGCAAAAACTCTTACTCTGTAAGGGTTTCAGCGATTTCTTGCATAGCAAGTTCGGAAGAACCGAAGATTTTTAGTGGCGACTCACTACAGAACTCAATTTATTCATTCAATTGATTTTTTTGGATTTTTTGCGTGATGTCTCCCAGCATAAAGTCTCCCCCAACACCTAAATTTCGACCAAAAATTTGCTCTGTAGAACTATCTTCACTCACCTGTGCAACATTTCCGATTTCTGCACTACCCTTTATCCGAACGGTATCTAACACAATTTGCAGGGAAGGTGAATGTGTTTGTATCTGGTCAATTAATTGTTGGATTTGGTTTGCAAATTCCCTGTCTTCCTCCATTTGATTGACAAGTTCACCTTGTAGAATCTGTAAGTTCTGTTCTGTGGGCTTTTTCTCCGCTCGTTTCAAGAGTCCAAGAGTTCCTGCCTGTTCGAGTTTATTTTGTACAGCTCTTTTGACTTGTTGCATGGTTTTACCGCTTTTTTTGATGGCATTCTCGCTGATTTCTTCACCTGTTTTTTCACTTACTTTCTTTAAGAAATTGGGCAAAATAATGGTTGTGACAACCTCGGAAATTACAGATAAAGGATCCATTGATTTAACTCCTAAAGTGATTGATGATTTTCGAGAATTTTTTAGAGTCTAAACCTTTTCAGGATTGCTGCCTACACAGTCTTGACTAATCTACAAAAGAATATCAGCCTACCGCCAGTACGGATAACCTGCATTGCCGAGTTCGCCTTTTACCCATCCCATTGTTTTTAAATCTTCCCAAAGCCACTGATACACTAACTCAGTTACAGGACATTCACCTAGCCATCCTGCTGTTATCGGATTTTGTGAAAATACCTTGAAGTAAGGATACAGTAAAGCTTTAGGACGCAGTCTTTGCATTTGATGAATGGCAGTTTTGTAGCGATCCATATCTAATGTAGGTTGTCGATCGCTCAAACTAAAATCTACAGTGCTTTGGCTTCCATAAGGTAATGCCTCCCAGTAAAGACCGAGGCTGATTGAATTGGAAGCACATACCACACCAACTAACTGAGCAGGTAAAATTGAAGCTAGAGGAAGTTGAGGTGTGAATTTTGGAAACCACTTGTTAACAAGGTCTGTGTAGCCTTGTACTGCTCCTCTATAAATAGTCTCTGCATAATTAAGTAAGATTTTAGGTGAATACACGCTTGTCTTTCGGAAATTTTGGACAGAATCTGGAAGACTCAAATGGGAACGCCCTTGCTCTCGAGCCGTTTCAATTTCTATTTCAAGTTGTTCTAAGGCGTGGCGAACTCTGGGCGAAACGCTTGATTTGCTACTTTTAGCTAAAAGTACAGCAATTTCGTCTATGGGAATTGGCTCCCAATTTGATACATTTCGTCTAATCAGCTTAGATGCTATGTACCAGGCTGCCTCAAGAGAGAGATGCCCTGCTGTAACTGGAAGAGATCGATCTCGTAATAGACGCGATAAAGAATCAACCAACTTCTCGTAGCTCCATTGCCAAGCCCATGAAGGGTGTTGGTATACTCCTGAACCGTCAAGACTTCGCCAACCTAACTGACATAGCTCAGGAAAATCTATACCAGGAGGTAACTCGACTACTTCCTCCGGGTTTGTACTCGTAGAATGCCACCCAATCTCTATCCAGGGTTGTTGCAGGCTAACACCAGATAAATCCAGATCTTGTTCGCTGAGTCGTACTCCAGTAGTTGGCAGTTTTTCATTTGGAAGTACGGGAGTAATTTTAGAGGCAAGTTCATCGAGTCCAGTTACCCACGATTGCATCGCTGTTCGCACTTGACATCCAAGTTCAAGAACGGGTAACGATGGCATCTCGAAAGTGTAACCCTGATTAGCTAAAGCTTCGTTAATAATTGCAGCTGCGATCGCAGGTTGATTCTCTACAATCGGAATCAGTATTTCAGAGACTCGTTTGGGGGCAAGGATTGCAGTAGCAAGCACTAGCGGATATTGCCATCGTTCTAATCTTTGGCTGTCCCTTACCAACACTTCAGAATATGGCTCACCTGCTGCTAAGCTTTGTGCAGCAAACCACTCGGTTAAAACAGGGAGAGAAAATCTAATCTCACCTGCCTCCTCAACTACTAATCTAGACTCTGTAATCCGCGATTGCTCAGACCAATCAGCAATCTCGTTGACGGGAACGGCTGCGCCTCCTCTGTCAATAGATGCGACCGCTAACCGTTCTAGTAACTGTTTAGCTTGGATAACCTTCTCACCCAATGGATGTAGCGATCGCTTTACTAACTCAGATAGTAATTGCTCTTTAGACTGAGGAAGTTGGACTTTGGAATTTTGAAGATAGGTTCCTAATAAAATGGAAAATAGGGGTCTACAAATCGCATCTCGAACAGATTGTGTAAGTTTACAAGATACGCCTTGAATGTGCCATCCTGCCAATCGACTTACTAGCGCCTCAGCAGACTTTTGGGATAAAAGAGGTATTTCGATCGCTTCTTCAGCAGCCGAAAACTCTGGAGTAGGTCTACTGGTGATAGCAATTGTTATTGGTTGTCCGATTTGAATGAGATACCGCGCTTCTCCTAGCAATCGATTAGCGTTGCTGGTTCCAGTCTCATCCACTCCATCAATAAAAACTAATATACGACGAACACCCAAGTCACATAAGCCACAAGTTTTTTCTTGGACGATCTGTTCCAAAGAGCAATCACGCGGTAGCTTAGAGGCTTCCAAGAAGATAGGAATTGCTGCGTCAGAATTCTGTTTGGCGTCTTGAATTGCCATCTGAAACATACGTTCGACAATTAGATATTTCCCAGATCCCATTTCGCCAATCAGAATATGCAGACTACCAGGAACTGATTGAATGTTAAATGGAATAGTGCCGATAGAGGAATCGTCAACGAGGGCGATCGCATCGCTTTCACTAACACCTGCACTTTGCCAACGAGCAATACATCGTGCCCTCGATCTTTGCATTGCTTTATCCAGCCAAGCCTGAAGATCTACATTTTTAAGGCTAGAATCCGAAGAGTTATAGCTGATATCTATATTCTGAGTGATATCTATATTCTGAGTGATATCTCCAACAGATAGATCGCGACCTACAGAAATCTCCTTCAGCACTTCCTGCTGAATTGGAGGAAATGTGGGATTTTTGGAAGAATTATCGGATGCCATTAACGTGTTAGCACTGAAGGCACTTTAGCAATTTTGGGAATTGCGTTAGTCAAAACAATGGCTAAAGAAGTAGCTCCTTCCCCTCTTGTTCAGAGATAAGCTCTTAACTTTACCTTCACCAATCACTGGAGATAGGACAACTATGTACTACTGTACTACAGCTATATGATAACACCCTAGTTCGGGGACTTTTGCCGAAGCTAACCTGCTCGTAATCCAGGTTGCGATCGCCGGAGACAGGTGTGCGTCTACCCAGATCGTCATCCGACTAAAACCGGGTGATTCAGTTTTCGCGAAGCATAGAGAAGGGATGCTTTAAGATCGTCGGCTTCGAGATCGGGCATTTCCTCTAAAATTTCTTCTGAACTCAGACCCGCTGCGAACAGATCTAATACATCTGATACCCGGATTCTCATCCCTCGAATGCAGGGACGACCGCCGCACTGTTGGGGATTAATCGTAATTCTTTGGAGTAAGTCTGACATTGCAGATAGCTCGATAATCGTCTTCTTCTAGTTTGGCATTTTTCCCAACTGGGCAAACAGCGAATTGGGGAGGATACCATCTCCTACACTCGAAACCCTCTCTCGATTCTACCTTCGCCCCAATACCAAAATCCGCACCTCCAAAACAAGAGATGCGGATATCGATCGAGGGAGGTCAAACCTCACTTAGTTATTCCTTATCCTTGAAAACCCGGAACTGGCGTTTCTCCCCCTTCCAAACCGAGAGATTCCAGCATTTCTCGGTCTTCTTCCGGCGGTTGTCCGAGGGTGGTGAGGTAGTGACCGATTAACATGGCGTTAATTCCGGCTTTCAAGCCTAACGCCTGTAACTCACCCATGACCGATTCGCGACCGCCTGCGTAGCGGATAATGCGATCGGGGAGAATTAAACGGAAGATGGCGATCGCCTTGAGTGCTTCGTAAGGATCGAGTTTGCTGCGATCGTCGAGAGGCGTTCCTTCTCGGGGATTGAGCAAGTTGAGGGGAATCGATTCCACGTCCAACTCCCGCAGCGACAACGCTAAATCGATGCGATCGCTCCAGCTTTCACCCATTCCCAAAATACCGCCAGTGCAGGCTTGAATCCCCGCAGCTTTCAGGTGTTGCACCGTTTCCACGCGATCGCGCCAACTGTGCGTCGTGACGATTTCGCCGAAGAAGTTTTCCGAGGCTTCCAAGTTGTGGTTGTAGCGAGTCACCCCAGCTTCAGCCAGTTGTTGCGCTTGTTCCGGCGTCACTTCCCCGAGAGCGCAACAAGGTTTAATGCTGGTTTCGGCGATGATGCGGCGCACCGTTTCGAGGATTTCCTCGAATTCCTGCGATTTGGGACTGCTGTATTTCGGTCCGCGTCCTTGGGAGACCAAACAGAACCGTTTCGCACCCGCCGACGCCGCAGCTTTGGCTTGTTCGAGGATTTCCTCTTGGGTTTTCAACCCGTAAATGGGGGAATCTTTTCCGGGGTGGTGCGCCGATTGAGAGCAGAACCCGCAGTTTTCCGAACAACCGCCAGATTTGACGTTGATGATACTGCATAGATCGACGACGTTTCCGCAACACGCTTGACGCACGCGATCGGCGGCGGCGCAAAGTAGTAAAATTGCGTCGGTTCCTTCGATTTGCGTCAGTTCCATCGCCGTCTCGCGATCGAGACGCTCTCCTGCAACGATGCGATCGGCGAGATCGTTGACCCACACTTCTAAAGTGGCGAGATCGCGGGTGTTCGTCGAAGTTGCGTCGGATAAACGTTCGGTTTTTAAAGGTACTCGAACCACAGTCGGACTCTCCATGCAGCGTCGTTCGCCCTTCCTAGGGCGCGATCGGCATTGTACCACTTCAGAGAATCTCCCTAGAACCCCCAGTTTTCTCAAACCGCAGGGGTCTGAACCTCGTTACGGACACAATTCGTTCGTCCAAGCGTTGGGATTGTCCCCACGCGCACATTGATATCGTGCGCCGACCCACTCTACGATCCAACCGCTGGGACTCGATTGCAGTTCGAGGCGGTGGTGAATGCTACCGACGGAGTCGTCCGCCAATCCGATTTGGGTATATTCGATGACGGCGTAGTCGCGATCGCCGCTGGGGTACTCAATTTCGAGGGTTTCTCGCTGTCGTCCTTCGAGGGAATCTCCGGTTTCGAGGAGTTGTGCGGCGATGTCGTGCAAATTTCCCGCGACGATATCGTACCGCTGCGTGAAGGTAGAGACTTCGACGTCTCGATATTGCGATCGCAGGATCGATCTCGGTATTGCGATCGCACTACTGGCGGTTTGACTAACAATAACAGCGGCGAATAACAGAGCTTGTCGAAACATAATGGGATGTCCTCACACGGGGATGTTGCAAAGTTCGGATAGTTCTTTCTCTACCTACAATTACATCAGGTTGAGTTCCGGCTTTAAATGGGCTTTAAATATTTAAAAAGTTTTTATCGCTGTATTTCTAAAAACCACTAAATCAATTAGAGGGCGATCGCATTTAAAATATTTTCTACAGTTTTTCTTTAAACTTGTTTACAATGAAGTATGACGAGCTGTCATAGACAAATCGTAAATAACAATGAGATTAGCCAATTTAAACTTCAAACCGGTGGTACGAGTGCTGTTAGCGGCGGTTATCGTCCTCAGCAGCTTTGCGATCGCCATCGCACCCGCATCTGCCGAAACCTACACCGTTAAAATGGGTGCAGACAACGGAATGCTGGCATTTCAACCGAAAACCCTGAAAGTCAGCCCTGGCGACACCGTAAAATGGGAAATCAACAAACTGCCTCCCCATAACGTCGTTTTCGACACCAGTTCTGCCCCCGACTCTGGGTTAGCGCAAAAGCTCTCTCACGACAAACTGGCTTATGCTCCCGGAGACGGTTACGAAGAAACCATTCCCGAAGACGCCAAGCCGGGAACCTATTCCTACTACTGTACGCCCCACCGAGGCGCGGGTATGGTCGGCGAACTCATCATCGAATAGCCTCCGCTCCAACTGTCAAATATGCGATCGCGACGAGTTTCACGTTTGATACTCACCCGAACGCTCGTTGTCAGATTAGCTCCCCGGTTTTCCTCGCATACTGGGGAGCTACAACTTTTAAAAAGCTCGATAAAAAAAAGGTCTGCATCAAGCAGACCCCTTCAATTTAAGAAGCGTCAGAGAGACTAGCGAACCGCCGGAACCTGAGACGCCACATCGATGGGTTTCATCAGATACAGACGTAGGAACTGCCAACCGCTCGAGACGTAAAGGGGAAGTTTCTGGAAGAATTTCACAACTCCCGGCGCGTTCGACTCCGCAATCTGCGTCAACTTGACGTTATTTTCCACGCAAGTATCGAGACGGTTGTAGAACTCGGGATCGTTCACGTCGAGCATCACCGGAAACACGCGAGACGCCGTTTCGTTCGTTTTTTCAATGACCTCGATGTCGTATTCCCGAGCGTCGAGTCCGATACTGGCGTAGAACCCAGAACGCTGTAAATCGTTGAGATACATCGTCGCGAACACCGACAGCAGGAAGAAGCGACACCACAGCTTCGCTTTCCAGTCGTTGAGATTTTGGGGTTGCGCCTGCATGATGGCGTCGAAGAAGTCGCCGTGGCGGTTTTCGTCCTGACACCAGTTCTCAAAGAAGCGGAAAATCGGGTAAATCCGATCTTCGGGATGTTTCTCTAAGTGGCGGTAAATGGTGATATAACGCCAGTAGCCGATTTTTTCCGACAGATACGTGGCGTAGAAGATGAATTTCGGCTTGAAGAAGGTGTACTTCTTACTTTTCGTGAGGAAGCCGAGGTCGAGCTGCAAGTTGAAGTCCGACATCGCCTTGTTTAAGAAACCCGCATGGCGAGCTTCGTCACGCGACATCAGCGTAAAGCACTCTGCTAAAACGGGGCTTTTATCTTTTAAACGGCGTCCGAGTTCTTTGTAAAGCAGGAAGCCGGAAAATTCAGCGGTGCAAGAGCGCTCTAGAAATTCAATAAACAACCGCCGTTCTTCGCCGCTAATTTTATCCCAGGACTGCTCGAATTCTTCGTCACGGACGAAATGATGGCGGTTGTAATCGACGCGGAACTCCTCGAGGATCGCACGCAGTTCGTCTTCGTTAGCGGAAATGTCCATTCGGGACATTTCCTCGAAGTCGGTGGTGTAGAAGCGAGGGGTGAGGATCGTATCTTTGGCGGGAGTTTTAACGCCGGGGCGAATTTCTTCAAACGTGGGTTTTTTGACGGAGTCTACCATAGGGATTTATCGTCGTTTCCTATCACTGCGATCGAGCGTTCGCGGGCGCGTCAAGCGCCTCTAAGCAGTTACCTACCGTTGGGTTCGTACAGTCAAAAGCAAACTTGCTATCGAGCAAGTCCAGCTAATTGACATCCGCTCCCAGCAACCCTATCGGGTATGCAGGGAGATTCCCTGGTTCACACCAAGGATTTCCTGCTTCTCAACCTCTTGACTAGACTTGAACTCAGATAACTTCAAGTCCCCGCCAGAACGATTCCACAGGCTTTTTGTTTTAC
>NZ_JAQNCQ010000284.1:0-23288 GCF_028368005.1 Geitlerinema sp. CS-897
GATTCCACAGGCTTTTTGTTTTACGTCCACTTGGTGCCCCCAAGCCGGACGGATCTGATTTTTTGTTTTGGGCTTTATGCTCTATACAGGTTGCCAGTGTCTTAACCGTTACTTCTGGGCTGCCTACTGGATGAGCTATCTGTATGTTTTCAGCGTGTTACCACCTTATCAATTATATTTGATTGCTCGTTTCGGCGCTATCCCCTTCTCTCGCTCTCGCATTGTTCAGGGGACGCACCTCAACTCACCGCCGCTTCACCACCCCCTAACCGCTTCGCGGTATAGGCGGAGTACTGCGACGGATCTTGATAGAGTTTGCGAAAAGTCGCGGCCGCGAGCGATCCTCAAAAACTGAAAAAACCAGGCCGAGAGCGACCTGGTATCGTTATCGAGGCAACCTCGATGCCAACAAACGAACTAGGAGTTCGTGGTTTGGGTAGCGAGCATTTGTTTGAGTTTCGCCAGTTCGTCCGCCCAACGGGGATCGGGTTGTGCCGAACCCGAATCGGAGCTAGGGCTACTGCTGCGAGAGCGATTGCTGCGACGGCTAGATTTTCCGCCGCCACCGCTAGAAGACGAGGCCGCAGGCGCTTCGGAACCTTCCTTACCTTTCTTACGAGGCAAGGCTTTCTCGATTTTGATCTGGCTGTCTTTGAACTCGTTGCCGTTGTAGGCTTCGATGATGCGATCGGCTTGTTCGTCGTTTTTAACCGTGACGAAACCGAAACCGCGACATTTGCCCGTTTTCCGGTCGGTGATGACTTTAACGGACAGCATTTCGCCCGCATCTTTGAAAAAGTCTTGCAGTTCTTGACGCTCGACTTCTTTGGGCAAGTTACCAACGTAAAGACGGATAGACATGAATGTAAACCTCCAGAGTTAGAGAGATATTTAACAACTTTAAAAAACGCGATCGCTCGTTTGGAAACCGTTCGGGTCGTGGGGTTTTACCCGTGTCAAACCTCGATCTTCCTCAACGCAGCAGACCGCGCGTCTCGACGAGTCGCGCCACTTCCAAGACCGACTCGAACGAACGAAACCCGCGCGATCGCAATCTGTTTTCTGTAAAGAAACCTGTCTGGCAAGGATTTTGTAGCGTAAAACTTCAGTCATGCGTGAGGCCCAAAGGCTGCATCGGTACACTAAACGAGTAAACAAACTGCGATCGAATCTGGTCGATGTCTTGAGATTTGAAGACCGAACCCCCGAGTGCATCGGAGTCAGCGAACCCGTCAAACCCAAAGACTCATCTTAGACTTGCAAAACGCGCGACTTGGCAAATGGCGTCTGTTCCTTACCGATCGAGCGATCGCGAATTAAAATCTCCTAAACGATCGATGTCGCTTGTTTGTTCGATAGCGCAGTTTGCTCGAACCTAAGCAAACCCTCCTCTACGGTATCACAGTCTCAACGCCAAATCGAGCCAGACGCCCGACGCGCGAGCCGATCGTTTTCCCTAAAAATTGAAGGCTGGGGTTTGACCGAGGACTCCAAACAAAGCGGTTAAGTATCATACGCAAGCGGCGTATCTTTTGGCAATAGCAACTCTAAGATTTCTGTCAAAGCGTGATTTCAAACGTTACTAAATGTAACAAAGAAGAGATAGTAAGGCAAATCGCCCCGTCACAACCCACCGCGAACGAGCAGATACGCGCCCCACACGGCCATCAACACGGCGACGATCGTCGAGCGAATCGGATGGCCGTCAGGACTGGTTTTTCCTTTCGGCGTTTGTAGCGTATCGATATCGATCCAAGGCACCGCACCGCGACGGAACCATCCCGTCACCGTCACCGTGCGATCGAGACAATCAACCGGGCGCACCGGTTGCGGTAAAAAATTCCCCACACTGCCAAATCGCGTGCAATAGTGCAACCGAATCGCTCCGTCGTCCGTGTGCAATGTCAAATCTTGACCGAGCCAATTTCCCGTCCCCGATCGACCGACGAGTTGCCCAGAAACCTTCACCAACCGACTTTGAGTCGGAATCGATCGCCCGTCGGAAAACCACTGTCGCCAATTGGGAGACAGATCGAGACGAGAGGGTTTCAAATCGGGAAAATATGCGTTAACGCGTAAGAACGTTCCGAGAGAAAACCCCGTCATGGCCAAGCCTCCCAGCAACCACCAACGATCCTCGTACACCCACGCCACGACTCCCACGTCGAACAGGTTGTCTACCCAACCGATCGCCACCGGAACCAATGCTAACCCCACGGCGATCGCGGTTCCGAGAAACGGCGCACCCTGTAACGGAAGCAGTGTCTGAAGTCGGCGTGTCGGTTCGAGCGGCGTCGCGTCGCCCCACTGTAACTGCGTCTCTAACTCCCAAAACTGAGCGATGCGCGTCAGTCGATACAGGCGTTTGCCCAATAACGGATGGCTGCTGTTGAGGGCGAACCAGTGACTGTAAGGATTTTTGACATCCCACGCCAACGCCGACTCTGGAGAAATCTGAGGATACAAACTTCCGAGAAACCGAGCTTGTGACGTTCCCAACGGGGCTAACATCTCCCATCCTTCATAGAGATAAACGATATCGGGGCGAGAGGCGAGGTGTCGCGACATTCCCACCGACAGCGACAGCAAGGCGCGAGTCAAGCCGTTGGGATTTCCCGTAACGTTGACAACATCCGTATCGCTCGCCGTTTGACAGCGACGAGACAGCGCCAGTACAGGATATCGCAACAACTCAAACAAGCCGTAAGCTAGCGTCGAAACAGTCGCCACACCCCAGAACCCCGTTCCCCAGAGAATCCATAATGGGAGGCGATCGCGATCGCTCTGTTGGCGCTGTCGCAACCAATCCCCCAACCGCGACCCTTGCCAATAGAGGGTATAGGGAAGCTGTAACAGTGCCACCAGCCCCGACATAACCGCCAAATCCCCCGTCAAATTGCCGCGTTCGAGTCGGATCGCTTGCGCCATCACTAGCGACGCGATTTCGTCATCTGACAGGCGATCGAGCAGTCCCTGACTGACGACGATGCGAGCCGTTTTCGGTAAATGACCGTAAGCGAAAACAATCGGAGCCGTCTCGGGTAGCAGGCGAAATTCAGGAATCGGTAACTGACGGGTTTTACAAAACTGACGCACCGACTGCGCCGCTTCGGGACTGAATTTCTTGAGCTTGCTCAGAGAAAACGGTTTGCACCCGTACCCAAACTGCAACAACCCGTCTAACAGCCAGGGAGACACCGCAAACAGCACCACCAAAAACCCGGCAATTTTTCCAGTATGGTTTCCGTAAAACGCTTGTATCGGACGCCAAATTGAAAACGTATAACGAACGAGAATTTCGTTCGTCGCCGTCATCAATCCGTGGAGTAGCAAGCACAACAACAAAAATGTCGCCAGAACTGTCGCGAATTCTAGCCAACGCAACTGTGCCAAATTCGGAGATTTCAGCGACTTCCAATTGACGGCTCTCGGTGCGTTGCGTTCTTGCCAAGTTGTCGGAGGTTCGTTTGGCGTCAGGGGCGTTTCTGGCGATTCCGTCTGCGGTGTCTGACGGGATGGAGTTGTCGAGGTGTCTGGAGACGCGTCTCGGGAGGGGCGTGTTTTGGGGGAGCCTGGAGGTGGCGGTGGTGGAGAGATTTCTTCGGGAACATAGGCGATTTCCCGAGATGCGGCGACGGGGAAAGTCGGCGACGACGAAGCCGTTTCGAGCGGCTCGAATCCCAGTTCGCCAGGAGTCGAGTTCGGGTTGTTCGGGTTGTCAAACGGCTCGAATCCCAATTGGCGGGGTGTGGATTCCGGGTTTTCCGAGTTGTCAAACGGCTCGAATCCTAAAGATTCCGGTTCGTCGGCGTCGGGAAAGCGTTTGAGTAATACTTCGAGGGTTTGTTGCGCCCACTGCTGGACTTTGGGGTTTGGGGTTTGGCAGAGTTGACGAGAGAGTGCGATCGCCTCTCGAGGGCGACGACAGTTCGCGTAGGCGTTGACGAGTCCCATCTGCGCCTGACAAATATTTTTCGGGGACTTGGAAATTTGGCAAACTTTTTGTAACTGAGCGATCGCCGTGTCGTACTGCTTGCGTTTGAGGTTGGCCAAACCTTTCTTTAGAAGCGATCGCGACGTTTCACCCGATTTAGCTCGATCGGCAGATGAGGACATATCAGCACAACAAATTCCCACCTCTCCTACGATAGCTTTCGTTGGCGAGGAGATGAGGAGGGAAGACAATTGATAATTGACAATTTCTCCCCCTCTCCCCGGCTCCCCGGCTTCCCCTCTTCCCTAGCGGGCAATTTCGCGGAAAATGACTTCGAGGATTTCCGTTGCACCCTGTTCCCGCAAACGGTTCGCCAGCGTCACACCTAGGGTTTCCGCGTCGGCGGTGTTTCCCGAAACCGTGTCTTTGACGAGTTGCTGGCCGTCGATACTGGCTACCATTCCTGTTAACGTCAAGCGATCGCCTTCGATGGAGGTATTCACGCCGATGGGAACTTGACAACCCCCTTCGAGATTCCGTAAAAAGGCACGTTCGGCGAGACAGCGTTGGGTCGTCGGCACGTCTTCGATCGCCTTGAGGAGTTCTAAAATCTCAGTATCCCCTTCGCGACATTCGATCCCCAACGCCCCTTGTCCGACAGCGTGTAACGACACCTCAGCGGGAATCGCTTGATGGATGCGATCGCCCATACCGAGCCGTTGCAATCCCGCCACAGCGAGGATAATGGCATCGTAATTTCCTTCGTCGAGTTTCGCCAGACGGGTGTTGAGGTTACCCCGAATGTCTTTAAACTCTAAGTGGGGGTAATGGTGGCGCAGTTGAGCCAACCGACGCAAGGACGAGGTTCCGACCACCGCGCCTTCGGGAAGGGTTTCGAGTTGTTTGTCTTTGTGTTTTTCGTGAACCACGAGGGCGTCGGCGGGGTTTTCCCGTTCCGTGACACATCCCAGCATCAACCCTTCAGGAAGATTCGTCGGTAAATCTTTGAGGGAGTGAACGGCGAAATCTGTCTCCCCAGCCAGCATTCCCACTTCCAGTTCTTTGGTAAACAGTCCCTTATCGCCGATTTTCGCCAAGGCGACATCGAGAATTTTGTCCCCCTGGGTACTCATGGTGTGGATTTCAAACTTGCGATCGGGGTAACTCTCTTGCAGGCGATCGCGTACCCAGTGAGTTTGAACGAGTGCCAGTTGGCTTTTTCGGGAACCGATGCGAATCGTTCGGGCTTCAGCAGAAACAGAGGAGGTCATGGAACGCTTACTGAAAACTTTTCATTATACACAGACCCGATCTAGAATACCGCACTCGCGTTGAGATGAGGTGAGGTGGTGAGGAGATGATGGGACGTTCCGGAATCCGTTTTCGATAAGTCGGGTTGTAAGAAGTGTTCACCACAGAGGCACAGAGGACACAGAGAAGGGTTTGCCGCGTTCGGCAAAACCACTGTTTGAAATTCAGATTCTGTATGACTCTCTTTGGTCGTTGTCGGAATGAAAATTTCGATCGCAGCTATTTAATGCTTGTCGAGCTATTTGTAGGGTGGGCAATGCCCACCGACCTCTTCATTGCGTGTAATTTCGGTCGAACTGCGTAAATTTTATAAAGATTAAAAATTAAACAATTTTCTTTATTTTTTTGCCTGAAATTTATGTATTTAAATTTATGAAATTTAATATTATATTGTTTTTCGATCGTTTTCTCAGACAAATTTACTTAAACGATACCAGTCATAAAAATCTCGAACAAATTCAGCGATCGCCATGTCTGTATTCAAGTCGGGATCTCGAACCGAAGCCTTTCTCAGTTGTTCTTGTGTAAATTCAACACCTAACTCTCGTTCGATCGCTTCGATAAAATCTTCAGTATAAAAGCCAATATCTCCGATATTTTTCCAGAATGGAAGTATTACCAGTTCTTCAAAAGATGACTCGGCACGAATAAATTGGTGATCGACGCCTCCAAGCTGAGCGATAGACTCACGAATTGCGATCGCTACTTTTTTCAGCTCTTTTGAGTCGTCTTCAAAACAATATTCAACAAAACTAAAATCCGATTGTGGTGGATTTCGCGACAAATAAATTGCTCGTCTTTCTTCAACTGTGAATCCTTTCAATAACTTTTGAATTTTGCGAAAACCCGCTCGAAATTTACTCCTAAGCAAAACAAAGTTTAATACCATAAAAAACAAAAAATGTCAATCAGGATTTAAACGAGATGCCAAACTGCTACTGAGAGATCTCCAGAGACGGAGCTACAGAGAAACATCATGCGATCGCCGTTTCCCTTCCCGGCTGAGTTTGCCATAATTCTCAAAGACCACCACAGGAGATCGCCGATCGTGGAAAAAACGAAAAACGTCCTCGGACAACGCTTAGATCCCTGCTGCTTCTCCCCGCGCACGGGATTTTACCGCGATGGATTTTGCAACACCGACCCCCAAGACTTCGGATCTCACGTCATCTGTGCCGAAGTCACCGCCGAATTTCTCGACTATACCAAAGCGCAAGGAAACGACCTCAGCACGCCCGTTCCAGCGTTTCACTTTCCGGGGTTAAAACCGGGCGATCGCTGGTGTTTGTGCGCCTTACGCTGGAAAGAAGCCCTCGAGGCCGGAGTTGCGCCGCCAGTGGTGCTGGCTTCGACTCACGAAAACGCTCTCGAGGTTGTTTCCTTAGACCTTTTGCAAGAATACGCCTCAGACAGCGCAGAAAGCTCGACTTAACCCAAGTTTCCCCCCTTTCCCTCGTTCCCCCTCTACCCAGCCCACCCTACCGTCGCTCTAAACTCGAACCCAGAAAACGCCATCCAAACGATCGACAGTTTCAACGCCCCTGAGTACAATAGAAACCCTAGCCTTAGCGTCCCTTGAGGCGCAGTCTTTTACGAGAGAACATGGTGCGACCGATAGCGATCGATCTGTTTGCTGGGGCAGGTGGAATGAGCCTCGGCTTCGAGCAGGCGGGATTTGACGTGCGAGCTGCCGTCGAACTCGACCCGATTCACTGCGCCGTTCACGAGTATAACTTTCCCGAGACGCCGGTTCTCTGTCGGAACGTCGCTGACGTAGAGGGCGACGATATTCGCCAAGCTGCCCGCACGGACGAGTTCGACGCGATCTTCGGCGGACCGCCCTGTCAGGGATTTTCCCTCATGGGCAAACGCCTCCTCGACGATCCTCGCAACAATCTCGTATTTCACTTCGTTCGCCTCGTGTCGCAGTTACGGCCGAAGTACTTTGTTCTGGAAAACGTCAAAGGCATGGCCGTCGGCAAACACAAACGCGGTGTCGATATCGTTATCGAGAAGTTCGAGGCTTGCGGCTATACCGTCGTCACCCCTTACCGCATTCTCAACGCTTCTCATTACGGCGTTCCCCAAAATCGCGAGCGGCTGTTTCTATTAGGCTACCGCGACGACGTTGCGCCTCCTGTCTATCCCGAACCTCAAACGCGCCCAGCCAACGGGAAACCCGCCCAAAAACTCAGTTCTCTTCCCCCCTCTCCCACCGTGGCAGACGCGTTACGAGACTTGCCCGAAATCGAGCAGTACGACGAACTGCTGAAGGGAGATTCGGTCGAGGCAGAATTCGGCGAACCCAGCGAGTACGGGGCGATTTTACGGGGGTTGGCGATCGAACCGAACGATTACGCCGCTCTCCGACACTACGATCGCCACCGTTTGACGGGAAGTTGGCGCACCCGACACAACGCCACCTCGATCGAGCGATTTAACCAAACTAAACCGGGCAAAGTCGAACCCATCAGCCGCTTTCTGCGACTCGATCCCAACGGGATCTGTAACACGTTGAGAGCGGGAACCCCCAGCAGTCGCGGCGCGTTTACCTCGCCCCGTCCGATCCATCCGACGTTTCCCCGCTGCATTACCGTCCGCGAGGCGGCACGATTGCACAGTTATCCCGACTGGTTTCGCTTCCACGCCACGAAATGGCACGGTTTCCGACAAATCGGTAACTCCGTCCCCCCTCGATTGGCGAAGGCAGTGGCCGAGCAGATTGTCGAAGCGTTGGGGGTCACGCCAGTCGCCAGCGATCGCGTACTACACTTAATCGATTCCCCTCTCTTAACTCGCCCGATGAGAGATGCTGCCCGACACTACAGCGTCTCTCATCACGTCATCGCCCCGCGACTTTTGAAGGGAAGAGGGGAGAGTGAAGAGTGAGAACAGGTTTCAGGTAACAGTGTCCCCTTGTCTCCCCCTCTCCCCCTCTCGACTACCGCTTCAACCGTTGTTTCAGATGCCAGGTTCGATCGGCGTTCCAACGTTGGTGCAGTCCCTGCACGTCTGCCACTTCGCCACGGTAACGCCAGCGCACGTAAGCCTCGACGATCGCGTCGATAGTGTCGGCGAGATCGGCCGGATAGCGATCGCGGGCTAAACTCGCAAATTCCAGCGGAGTTTGAGCGGGATGTTTAGACAGTCCCCGACCGGCCAGCGTTCGTAACATTTGACGATACAACCGTTCGATGGCGGGCAGTTTGGCTAACCGGCGACGGTACGTCCATTCTCGCCATCCCTGCCAACTCAGCCAGCCCAGGAACCCAAAACAGGCAAGGACTAACAAGCCCGAGAGAACGCCGAACCAGCCTTTAAAGAACAACTGAAACACCCACTCGATCGCGTTGCCGATAAATTGGAACAGACCGCCAATCAATCCAGCCACGGGGGACGGCAACCATCCGGCTACCCAATCCCAAAACTGACGCAAAACGCCGAAGGCTTCGTATTCAGAAATCGAGGGAGGCACCACATCGCGGCCGGGAATCGGATCGAAGGCGAACCAACCGTATTGAGGAAAGTACACTTCAGTCAAGGCGAAGGCGTCGGTGTTTTTGACTTCGTACAGTCCCGTAAAGGGGTTGAACTCTCCGGGGGCGAATCCAGTGGCTAAGCGAGCGGGAATGCCGATCGATCGCAACAGGACGGTTAAAACGGTCGAGAAGTGGTCGGGATAGCCGCCGGGAGAGCAGAGTTGGGGATCGGGAGCGCTTTCGCAACGAAACAGAAAGTTCGTGACGAGGTCTTCTCCCTCTTCTAGATAGGGCAACCCGAAGGGATTTTCAGGGATGCGGTAGTTTTGTTTGAGGTATTGAGCCAGATAGAGCGATTTTTCGTAAGGGTTCGTCAGGGGGTTGGGGGCGTCGGCGAGGACGCCTTCGGTAAACTCCCGCAGGCGATCGCGCAAGTCTTCGGGAACTTGGAAATAATGGCTTTCGATGCGTTTGGGGTAGTCGGTGGGGGCTTGTGCGAGTCGGGTGCGATCGCGCTCGGACACTTGGGAAATCACCGTGTAGGTCAATCCGTCAGTTAAGAAAACGGGCGATCGCAGCGATCCTTCAGGGCCGACGGCGATTTCTTTCGTGGGAAAGTAGATAAATTGAGGTTGGTCGAGGGCGGGAATCAACCCCGGCAGGTCGGCAACGATACTGTAAGTTTGGATGACTTCTCGGGTGTTGCTGCGGACTTCGATAAACGGCAGAGTAAATCGAAACGTCCACGGCGATCGCGCCACGTTTCGCACGTCGTCGTTGCGGGAAATACGCCATCCCTGACCGGTATATTCGTCGAAAGCGGTAACGCGCCAAAATCCGGGGGCTTGCGATCGCACCCGCATCACCACTTTCGGCGTCATCGTTCCTCGCAGGTTTTGATTGATGCGATCGCTGAAGCCGTAATAGTACGTGTCGTCGAGTTCTCCAGGCCCTTCGGCGGCGTTACCCGTCCCGCCGTTTCCCCCGACTTCGCTCCCCTCGCTCCCCTCGGGGGTGACGATGTTGCGTCCGTCGAACTGACCTCGAAAATCGATGGTCGTACTGACGGGAAAGCTGCGAAGTTGATAGCCGGGAACCCGAGGCATGACGGCGAACAGGATTAAGCCCAAACTCAATACCGCCGCGACCAAGACGATGCTGGCTTTCCAGGGAAACGACTGACGGAAACCTGCTAGGGGTTGACGAGGGGGGCGTCTGGCGTGTTGGCGCGTCAGTCCCAGGCGCGATCGATAGTCGAACATGAGGGCGGGAACGGCAAAGGCTAGAAACAGAATCAGAAACAGCCCAAAAGCCATCGTTTGGCTGATGGTTCCGGCAACCCCCAGTAAAATCAGACCGATGACCATCGAATAGCCGAGATCCTTGCGTCGAGGCAGGTCGAAGGTGTGTAGCACTTGAACCTGAATGAGAAGTTCGGCTAAGATCAGACGTGTATCGTTGAGCGTCGTGACGAGATTGCTTAAAAACGCCACTAAAGACACGAGCAGGGCGATCGCGAGGATAAATTTCGTCAGAACGTTGCGATGGTGGCGTCGATACCAACTCCAGGTCGCACCGACGAGACTCAGCGGTACAGCCCACAAACTGATTTGAGTCTCTGCTGCGACGTCGGTGGCGACGATTCCAATCACGACCATCCCTTGAACGAGAACGCGCAGGGCGATCGAGTCTTCGGGGACTGGAGGAGGAAGCGATCGCAAACGCTGCCATAGCGGCCGTAACCGGGCGATGTCAGAGAGTCTCAGACTTGGAGATTCAGACATTTCGACTATCTTAGAGATATAGACAGAGACGTAGACGACGACGGGCAGTCTCTTTCTCAATGTGACATATTTTTGGACTCGGCGACTTTACGGATCGCGTTCCGATCTCGCTAACATAGAGGGGGCGACCACTGAGGCCAGCGACCCCACAGCGCCCATCTCCGAGTTTTTCGGGGTCTAGCACCCGCAAAAACACGCAATTTTTCTTAAAAAATGTAATTTAAAATGCGTATATCCACCAAAACAACAAGTTATAACTCTCGAGAAAAATGGAACTCAGAAAAACATAAAATAGTCGTGTCAATCTATATCAGCAAAGCTTTTCAGGATTTAAGATCGGCTTTTGTTAGAGGTCTGCCACACCAAAAATTTACATGAAGCGTCCGAAACTTTACAGAAAGTTTTCAGTTCTCTAAAAAAACTGTGCTTACATTAGAAATAGAAGAGGTATTTCCTGTTTAGGGTTAGGAAGGCAATGCAGCGATATTTAACACTGATACTAGGCGCTGCCCTATCGCCGGTCGTTGTCCTCGCGGCAACCCCAGCTAGGGCGGGTTCCTTAAACTTTTCGATTTCCCCGTTTACGGGGAGCAACGCCGAAGTTGACATTTGGCTCAGCGATCTCGACGATGGCGGAGTTCAGTTCGACTTCAGAGTCGATGAATCGGTCAATCTCGCCGATTTGCGCGGTATTTTCTTCGATATCAACGATTCGTCTCTCGTCAGCGGCTTGAACGTCACGGCAAACACCAACCCGTTCGCCAATCTCGACGACGACAATTTCTATAGCTTAAAGAGTAGCGACGTATACACGAGTTCGGCGGGAGATCTGCTGAAAGCGAAGAAAGCCGCTCTCAACGGTGGCGTCGATTCCAATTATCCCGACGCGATCGCGCCATCTGATGGCTTTAACGTCGCCCTCGAAATCGGCAGTCAAGGTCTCAAAGGCGGAGACGACTTCCAAGGCACGTCGTTTATCGTCAAACACGCGACGCAAGCGCTTTCGCTTGAGAATTTTGTCGGCCAAGACTTTGGGGTTCGCATGCAAAGCGTGGGAGCCAACCGCAACGGCAGCACGAAAATGTACACCCAATCTCCGACTGCGGTTCCGACGCCGATTCCCACTCCCGCACCGACACCGCAGCCGAAAGAAGTTCCCGAACCGTCGGTGGTGTTGGGCTTGATGGCAGTGGGCGCAGCGTTCGAGCGTACTCGCCGCCGTCAACTGGGTTAATTGCCGAACCGTCTAATGGGTTTGCATCTACTACTTTAAGTTTTGCTTGAGCAGTTCGACGACCCGACACCACGACGGTTTTTTTATGGAAAATTCTGGAAATTTCACCGTCGATAGCAGAGATCTCTACCCTCGCTCGGGTGAAGTGGCGATCGCACGAGATCGCCACTCGAACTCTCCTCGGACGAGAAGTGCGGGTCGCCCTCGTTACCTCGCGTCACCGTACTTCTCGTTGGTGTGATGTTCTGAGATGGCGATCGGCGTTTGGGTTCTCGCGGTGTGCGCCATCTTCAACGATCGACCGATCGCGATCGCCCCAAACAAGCTGATGGTTCCTTAGTCTTACAAGTCCCAATCCAACCTTGTTTGTCAGTAACTTCCAAGGCGCGTGGCAACGACTGGTCTCGAAGTCCGTTCGCACGCTCGACGAAATGTTAGACGATCCGACCGTGTCAGTACGCGATCGGGCAGAAATCGCACTCCAAGTTATCGCTCTCCACCACAAAACAGAGTGCGAACCGTCGTTCGGCGAGACTGAGGCGATCGCGCCTTCTACTCCATCGGGGGGAGATGTTGAATTTCCTAACCCTCAATCGATCCCCCTCGATCGCTACGTTCTCCTCGAGAACTTTCTCTCTCCCGAAGAGAACCAACAAGCCTTGAACATTGCCATCGATCGCTGCGAGCAGTTCGTTTCTTCGGGAACCACGAACCAAACCACGAACTACCGTCAATCTTCAGTTCTCTACGCCACCCTATATACCGAGTTCTACCATCTCCTCAAACAGCGCATTCTACAGGTATTGCCAGAGGTTCTCACCCAACTCGATCGCGCCCCTTTCCGCATCGCCGAACTCGAAATGCAGCTGACAGCTCACAACGATGGCGGGTATTACAAAGTTCACAACGATTCCGGTTCCCCCGAAACCGCTACCCGCCAACTCACCTATGTCTATTACTTCCACCGCTGCCCCAAACCGTACTCAGGAGGCGAGTTACG
The DNA here is from genome assembly GCF_028368005.1 of Geitlerinema sp. CS-897. Lineage (NCBI taxonomy): Bacteria > Bacillati > Cyanobacteriota > Cyanophyceae > Geitlerinematales > Geitlerinemataceae > Geitlerinema > Geitlerinema sp. CS-897. The sequence goes on from NZ_JAQNCQ010000284.1 coordinate 12,743, forward strand.
GCTTTACAAAACCGATCTCGCCTCCGGGCGCGTCGTCGATTCCGACTGCTTTACTACCCTCGAACCACAGAACAACAGCATTGTCTTTTTCGACAGTCGCTGCCAACACGAAGTCATGCCCGTTCGTTGTTCCTCAAAACACTTCGAGGACAGTCGCTTTACCTTCAACGGATGGCTGCGGCAATGAGGGGAAGATGGGGAAGCCTTTTACAGTCACCAGTCACCAGTCACCAGTCAGATGATGAGGCTAAACTTTTACCTGTTCGCTATGCTTACTCTTCCCTCTTCACTCTTCCCTCTTCCCTGAAAAAGCTCCCCAGCTCCAAAAGCTCCTAAACGCCAGGACAAATGGAAAATACCAAGGGAGACTGTTCGGAGGCATCGAGGCGTACTTCCAAGGTATAGATGCGATCGCATCGCACGTCGGGAAGCTCCACACAGAGGTCTCCTGGGTCCGAACGCTGAGCGGTGGCGAGTTTGGCATCGCCACACAACTGCACGCGTCCGCCTTCGGGAAGCTGACAGAGTGCGTAGAGCCTCGGGCGATCGCCGTCGTTGCGGAAGTCGGCTTCCACAGTCAACAACCCGTGGCTGGTGAGCCACTGACGTCGTTCGGTCGGACGTGCTGGGGAAACGTGCAGCGATAGAGTTTCGACGATTTCTTTAGCAGCTAACAGCGACAGCAACATTTGTTGGGTCGGGGTCGCCGCATCGTAAGATGGAGGAAAGTTATCGGCGGCGTCGGAGGAGGCCAGCAGCTTGTCACCGCTGCGACTGGCCGACCAAATTAACAGGCGTTCCGTCCAGAGGTTGAGTTCGTCTTCGCGATCGGGAAACAGCGTTTCTACAGCGGCCATCAACCGCTCTCCTTGGCGAAGTGACGACTGCACGAGCTGCTGAGAGCGACTCAACAGTTCCGATAACACGCCTTCGGGAAGCGTGACGGGAAGGTCGATCGCTTGTAGTTGTTTCAACCACAAGAGGCTGGGAACTCTTACCCCAGTTCGGTCGTCAACGGGATCTGTATCGTACTCCAGCACTTCCGTCTCCCAGGGAAAGAGCGGTAAGTTATCTTGGAGTTGGTCTTGGAATCGGCGCTTGAGTAGCGCTTGAAAACGGTCTTGCACGGTTGGTTCGTCTCCTAGATCGATCGATTGATAGTTCGGTCGGGCTTCGGCATCAAGCCCGACCGGTTCCGGAACGTCGAGATTCGTCACATCGACGTTTACCTCGTTGTCTCCGGGGGGCGATGCCAAATCGTCCGTCGGATCTCGTAGAAGCCACGCAAAGAAACGATCTTCGACCGTTTCTCGGTTCCTGTTGGGGGAATTCGTATCATTATTCATCGCTGCGTTCGTCTCCTCCGGACACTCGTTCGTTGCGAATTTCCCAAGCCCGTTTGAGTAGTTGAAACCAGCGTCGTCGGATTTGGGTTGGGGTGCGGCCGAGTTGTTGGGCGATATTGTCTTCGGACTCGCCGCGACGTTTGCGTTGCAGTAATTCTACTTCTTCAGAACTACAGGAATTCAGGAAAGATTTCCACTGACTCGAGGTCATGCCGAGATCGCGATCGAGATCGGCGTCGAGCCATTCGTGAACTAATTCCCAGCGGTGAGATAAAGCAAAGCGAATTAAATGATATTTAAACCGTTGTTGGAGGTAATCTCGCTGTCGCGACGTCAAACCGAGAATGGCTTCGATCTCTTGGGTGGGGAGATCTTGCAAGCGCAAAACGAAATAGTCGGCGCATTCGCTTTGGTTGTTGGCTTCGAGGTAAGCAATCAGTTCGTCGATGACCCGCGATCGCAGTAAGTCGTCGGTCGGATCGGGGGTCAGGTCTACCATGCGATCGCGCACTTGACTCGTGGGCGTATCGCTCCAGGTCGTATCGGTATCGTTGGGTTTTCCGTCTCCAGCGCGATCGAGATCGACGGCGAACTCGGGCGGTTGTTGTTGGGCGAAGGTTTGCGCTCTTAAAATGACGAGCTGTTGGCTGCGACCCCGTTTTAGAGTAATGCGCCGTTTGGCGTAGCGCTCGGTAAACGCCATGTATTCCGACAACTCTAACAACGTACGCGGCGAATAGGTGGCCTCGAGATCGAATTCCCGTCGTAACGCGTTGAGGGATTCGACATAAAAGCCCTGTAGGAAATCTTCGATGAGTTGCAGCCGTCCGTAGTAACTCGACTGCACTGACGGCGGCGTAATATATCGATAGATAATGGCGCTCAGCGTGCTGTGAAGTTCGACCCGTCCGCCCCGAGATCCGAGGCGGTAGTAGTTCAGACATTGCTGAACCCGATGGCGTGCGAGCTTGTCCGCCCAAGCTGCTACTTCACCGGACGCCTGGATGCGTTGGCTTTGCGTACAAGTCCGTTCGACTTCTTCGACAATGCGAGCGGCCACCGTTTGACAGTTTCCTTGACTAGCACGTGTGGACTGGTGGAGATCGCGAGCGACTCTCTCGACCAGTGTTTCCGTATCTTGACGATCTGCTTCTTGCTGACTACCCGTCACCATGACCCTCTCAAGTTTACAGCGAGATCGACTTCCGGAGATCTCGGCCGGAAGTTCGGCGGCGGTAGATGCAAGGTTTGACGAATCGAATCTGACAACCCCATCCGAGCGAGGTGGTGCGATCGCACCGATCGATATACGTGGGGGCTTCGAGCGATCTCGAAGTGAATATGCTACGCTTTGTTTAAGGAATTTGACGCCATCGACACATCAATGGGTAAGGTTCTCGTCCTGAACGCCTCTTACGAGCCACTGAACATTACGAATTGGCAGCGGGCGATCGTATTGGTATTGAAGGGGAAGGCGGAACAGCTCGAACACAACGGTAAGTTTGTTTATCCAGAGTGTCCCCTTCCTACGGTTATTCGACTGCGTTACTACGTGCGAGTTCCTTACAAAGAGATTCCTTTAACTCGTCGCAACATCTTTTACCGAGACGCACACACTTGTCAATATTGTAACTACACGGGAGAGGAGTTAACCCTCGATCACGTCGTTCCACGATCGCGCGGGGGAGGTGACAGTTGGGAAAATTTGGTGACTGCCTGCGTGCGCTGTAACGTCAAGAAGGGCAATCGCACGCCCCAGGAAGCGGCCATGTTACTCAAACATCCCCCCCGACGACCTCACAGCAGTTTGTATTTTGAAGTTCGCAAATATCTCAAAAGTGGAACGCATCCCGAGTGGCACAAGTACGCCATCGGGATTGATTTTTAAAGGCCGGCTGACGGGATGACTCGTGGGGGTAAGCTCACCCCATCTCCTCTGCTTCCCGTCGAGCCTCCCGCTTGGCTAGCAGGCGATCGAGCTGTTGTAAAGTGGCGATGACGATGGCGATGCTGGCAGCGAGAACCAACCAAAATCCGTGAGCGAACGCTTCGGTGCGATCGAGAGCAAACCCTCCTAACGGCGGCCCGACGGCGTAGCCGACTGCCCAACACAGGGAATTGATCGACAAGTACACCCCCCGCAAGTTATCGGGTGCCAGCTCGACAACCAACGCCGAGGCGGAAGGGGTGTACGATACGGTCGCGATCGCCATAACGCCCAAGGTGATAACTGCCCACACGAGCGGACGTTCGGTATTGCCCGTCGTCCACACGCCGACGAAGCTCAACGCCCAAAGTACGGCCGAAACGGTTAACGCTCGAGCGTGATCGAAGCGACCGAGCAGTTTGGCAACGGGTAGTTGTAACAACACGGACACGGCGACGTGCCAGGTAAACAAGCCACTGAGGACGTTGGGAGGAAAGCCGTTTCCGTCGTCTACGGAGAGAAAGTTACTTAGATACACCGGTAAGGCGGTATCGGTTTGGGAAATGTAGGTGGTAAAGAGAACGTTGACGGCGACGTAGACGAGGAGAGTGCGATCGCGCAGGGCGATCGCCCAGTTTTTGAAGGGATTTTCGGATTTTTCAATCTGACGCCCCGTTTCGGCAATGGCGATCGCCAACACGGTAAAAAACAGCAGGTACGAGACGCCATCGACGACGAATAGCAGACGATAGTTGTCGGTTCGAGCGATCCACGCACCGCCCAAAATAATGCCGAATTCCAAACCCAAGCTATCGGCGAGACGGTTGAGGGCGTAGGTTTCTCGGCGTTTGTCGGGAGGAGTCAGATCGGCCACGACGGTTTCCGACGCCGGCCAGTACAGCCCGACCCCCATTCCGTTGAGTAAGTTTCCGGCGACGAGGGTGGCGAAATCTTGAGTCGCTGCCAAGACGAACGATCCTGCTGCCGATAAAATCGCAGAGAGCAGTAAGGTTCGCTTGCGCCCCCAGTTGGGAGAGTCGCACATCGAACCGCTGAGGATGCGGCCGGCAACGCCGGAGATCGAGGCGCTCCCTAACCCGATCCCGACTGCCGTAGCCGACAATCCAACTTGGTTGACGAAGAAAATCGAGGCGTAGAACAGTGTAAATCCCGTTCCGATTTGGGAAATAAAGCGCCCGATAATGAGAATCCAAACTTGTTTTTGCGCGTCGTTCACGTCTCGAACCGTTCGGCGTTCCGAACGGATAACAGCAAAAGTCCAGATCGTTATGATATCGAGTCGCGATGTCGAAGCCCCGATCTCAGGTGGGGCGATCGCTCTGAGGTAGGCAGTCGCTGCGTTAAGGTGAAAGGGAAAGCGGGACGGTAGTTTGATTTGCTCAGTTGGCAGCGCCTCCCGCAGCAAGAAGCTTTGCAGACAGGATTGAGAACATGATACGAACGCTTCAGAATGCTTTGGTGACGTTGGTTTTAATCGTGTTAGGGGGGTTGGGCGTTCCGACGATCGCCGTTGCTGTGGAAACCGAAACGGTCGAAACCCTTTCGCCAGAAGCCGACCGACTGTTTCGACAGGGAGTCGGCCAGTTTGAGGGCGAGAATTACGCTGAGGCGGAACAGACGTTTTCGGAACTGATCGATCGCGAGTCGGATTTACCGGAAGCCTACTTTAACCGGGCGCGATCGCGCGAGGCGTTGGGACAGTTCGAGTCGGCGATCGAAGATTATAGCGACGCGATTCGCCTGCGTTCGGAGTACGTCGAAGCGTATATCAATCGCGGTAACGTTTATTTAGCCGCAGCCGCACAACTGGGCGATTTGGAAACGGCGTTAGCAGATTTCGATCGCGCTCTCGAACTCGATCCCGATAATCCAATTCCGTATCTCAATCGCGGTAATATTTACGCGGCGCTGGGAGAGATCGAAACGGCTTTGGATAATTACGATCGCGCCCTCGAACTCGATTCCGGTTACGTCGAGGCTCACTACAATCGCGCTCTGACGCTGGCCGAACTCGGACGCGCGGAGGCGGCGTTGACGGGGTACGAGAACGCCCTCGCCGCCGTTCCCCCGGAACAACCGCTGTTGCAGGTTCCCATCTATCTCAACCGGGGGATGCTCTGGTTGCAACAGTCGAACCCTCAAGCGGCGATCGCGGATTTCGAGCGGGTTCTCGACATTAATGGGGAAACACCCGAAGCCTTCGGCAATCGAGGGTTGGCCTATGCTACGCTCGGGGAGTTCGATCGCGCCATCGACGATTTGCAACAGGCGGCGCAATTGTTCGAGCGACAGGGACGCTCGGAAGCAGCGCAGCAAGCTCGAGAAGCGGCTCGGTATTTGCAGCAACAGCGGTAAGGAGAGAATTATCGTGACAAAACGTTATCGGGCGATCGCAATTGGGGTGGCGTGTCTCGTTTTCCTGTTTGCTGGTTTCGCCCGAGGCGCGACGGGAAACGTCGATGCTGAAACCTGCACGGCAAACGGGTTTTCGCTGTTTGGAAAAGTGCGTGTCGTCGAATCTTTTCCCGATTTAACGGTAAAGATCGTCGATGCGTTTCCCGATCTCAACGTACAGGTGGTCGATGCGTTTCCCGATCGCTGCGGTCAGTGGGAGTTTGTCGAATCTTTTCCCGATATTGAAGTTAAATTCGTCGAATCTTTTCCCGATATTGAAGTTAAATTCGTCGAATCTTTTCCCGGCATTCCATAATTTTGCTTGTTTTTTTAGAATGCCATTCAACTCGCCGACTGGCTTACAAGTTTTAGGAAGTATGAAATAAGTCTGTCGGACGGATTCGAGATCTTTTGCCGTGAAAGTGCCGTAATTTTTTAAATTACAGCACATTTTGGACTGCTTCACAGATATCAAACATTGCGAATGACAGCGACCGTTTCCAACTCGCGTGCGACCGATCGCATCTCGTCTTTATCTTGTTGAGACCAAACTCGAGGAGAACGACAGTGATGGGCGACTAACAATCCCCACAGTTCGCCATCTTGGAGGATGGGGGCGACGAGGTTGGCTTTCACGCCGATACTATTTAGAAATTCCCGATGACAAGGATGTATCTCTGCTGTGTCTACGTCATCGATCGCATTCAAACGACCTTCGAGATAGAGCTGGGCGTATTCGCCCGTGAAACAATCGTCAGCTCCCGTCGAGCCTAAAATCGAGAACTCTGGAGAAGACAGAGATTCAAACGTCACTTGTCCTTTCCATTTTCGGTAGAAATAATACAGCACGATGCGATCGACGTTTAAGCGATCGCGAAGTTGCTGCGTTTTACTTTGAATTAACGCATCGCCTGCTAGGGATCTCGACAGACGATTGGTGAGGATTCGCAATTGACGGTCTAACATAGACTTTAGATTTTCAACCCCAATTCGAGCGATCGCATTTTTTATCTATGATATAGCAACCTTAAATCAGTTGTGTAATAAAATTGAGACAAAAAGGGAATCGGGAACGGAGAACGGGGAACGGGGAATCAGATTTTTTCGGGTGTTTTAATTTTTGACGACTCATTTGGGACTGCTATAGCTAAAAACGATTCGAGATTTGAAATATAGAACTTAACAAAAATAAATATACAAAGACGGAACGAGAACCCGAACTCGCGATCGTCTCGCTTCAACAACATGAGGTCTCGTCTCGATCGCTTGTTTCCCCCCACATTTCCAAGCCGAAGGTCTCGATCCTCCTTGCAAAAAACAGCAGTGCGTTTCTCGGATCGTTCCGCAACGCCTAAATTTCAACCCCGAAACCGTCAATTCTTTCCCCATCGAGGGTAAAATACAAAATCGCTTTGTTGAGTCTATCGATCGCCAGGAGAGAAACCGTTGCAAACCCTGTTACGTCTGTCGCGGCTCGTCGATCGCGCCAACGAATCGATCGGTCGTCTAACAGGCTGGCTCGTCCTTCTCATGGTCGTTGTGGGAACCTGGAACGTCATCGGACGGTATGCGGGCCAAGCCATCGGTATCAAACTCAGTTCCAACGCTTTCATCGAAACCCAATGGTATCTCTTTAGCTTAGTGTTTTTATTAGGTGCTGCCTACACCCTCAAACATAACGAACACGTGCGAATGGACGTGCTGTACAGTAACTGGTCGCCCCGCCGCAAAGCGTTAGCGGATGTCATCGGAACCCTACTGTTTCTCATACCGTTTTGCGCTGTCGCCCTGTGGTTCGTGCGATCGCCGATTCTCAGTTCTTGGCAAATTCAAGAAACCTCCCCCGATCCCGGCGGCTTACCCCGCTATCCCATCAAAACCTTCGTATTCGTCAGCTTCGTTCTGCTGATCTTGCAAGGCATTTCCGAAGCCATCAAAAAATGGGCGGTTTTTGTCGGCGAGATCGGTGCAGAGGCCAATTCCCACGACGCAAATTCTGAAGGCACAAACACAGAAGAGGACGGTCGAAATGACTGAATGGTTAGGAATTTCCATGTTTTTCGGGGCGCTCGTCCTGTTGCTGCTGGGGTATCCCGTCGCCTTTACCCTCGGCGGTGTCGCCATCCTCTTCAGTCTCATCGGCGTCGCAACTGGAACCTTTAGCTTTTCTTTGTGGGGGAGTTTTCCGCTACAGGTATTCAACACGATGTCCAACTACACCCTGTTGGCCATTCCTTACTTTATTTTTATGGGGGCGATGCTGGAAAAATCGGGAATCGCCGAACGCCTCCTCGAAACCATTGGCATTCTCTTCGGACGGATACGGGGTGGTTTAGCTTTAGCAGTGGTTCTCGTGGGCGCTTTGTTAGCGGCCACAACTGGTGTCGTGGCGGCGACCGTCGTGGCGATGGGATTGATTTCTCTGCCGATCATGCTGCGCTACGGCTACAACAAAGAATTGGCGACGGGGGTAATTGCTGCATCGGGAACCCTCGGACAAATTATTCCCCCCAGCGTGGTGTTGGTGGTTCTTGGCGACCAGTTGGGCATTTCCGTCGGCGATTTGTTCGTGGGGTCGATGATACCGGGATTGCTGATGACTGGAGTATTTGCCGTTCACGTTTTGGCGATCGCGACGATTCGACCCGACGCCGCCCCAGCTTTACCGCCAGAAGTGCGAAATATGCGCGGTCGCGATTTGGGAATGCGGGTGTTGAACGCGATGGTTCCGCCGCTGCTGTCGATCGTCTTGGTTCTCGGCAGCATTCTTTTCGGCTTTGCAACGCCTACAGAAGCCGGGGCTGTCGGTAGCGTCGGGGCGATTTTGCTGGCCGCAGCCAACCATCAGTTAAGTTGGGATTCGCTGCAACGCGTGGGCGATGCGACTTTACGAATTACCAGCATGGTGGTGTTTATTTTGTTGGGTTCGGCGGCGTTTAGCTTGGTGTTCCGAGGACTCCGGGGAGAACAGGTCATTCAGAACGCGTTAGGCAACCTTCCCGGCGGAGAGGTGGGATTTTTGGCGGCGAGTATGGCGATCGTGTTTTTTTTGGGATTTTTTATCGACTTTTTCCAAATCGCTTTTATTATCGTGCCGCTGTTTGCCCCCGTCGCCCAGCAGTTTGGGATGGATATGGTGTGGTACGGCGTGGTTTTGGGGGCGAACTTACAAACTTCGTTTTTGACGCCGCCGTTTGGATTCGCGTTGTTTTATCTACGAGGCATTACGCCGCCCGAGGTGAAGACGCAGGATATTTATCGCGGGGTGATTCCCTTCGTGTTGCTGCAAATTCTGGTATTAGTCGCGATCGTTCGTTTTCCAGCGATCGTGAGTTGGCTTCCTTCCTTCAGCAAAATCCAAGGCTAACCGAACCTCTCAACGACTCACTGCAAAAACTGTTCGCTGAAGAAAGGGGGGAGAGAGGTATGACGACGTCGAACCCAGGCTTCGCCATCGCCGATACACGACCCAGAAACTCCCCCCCCCACTAATATCTCGGGAAAAATCGATGAGTTTTACGGGAATGCCCCGGAATCGTTACAAAACTTTATAGAAAATACCGGAAAAGCCATGAACGAAATTGGAAATGCCTTACGTCTATCGTTACAGGTGGCGGCGATCGCGACGGTATTCGTGGCTGTCATCGGCAGTAGTCTCGGTTATCTCCTGGTGCGGTATCGTTTTCCCGGTCGAGATTGGCTCGAAGCGATCGTGACGTTACCGCTGGTGTTACCGCCGGTGGTGGTGGGATATCTCTTATTAATATTGCTCGGACGCAACGGAGCGATCGGGCATTTACTGTACGAACTGACGGGATGGACGCTGGTGTTTACTTGGCAGGGTGCTGCGATCGCCGCTGCTGTCGTTGCCCTACCACTGATGGTGAAAACCACGAAAGCCGCGTTTGAAAGTGTCGATCCCGCGTATTTAAAGGCGGCGTCTACGTTGAGACAATCCCCCTCGAAGGTGTTGTTTCGGGTATGGTTGCCCCTGGCGTGGAAAGGGATTTTAGCGGGGGTCGTTTTGAGTTTTGGGCGTGCTTTGGGGGAGTTCGGGGCGACGTTGATGGTGGCGGGGAACATTCCCGGCGTGACTCAGACGATGCCGATGGCGATTTATCAAAAGGTGCAGATGGGGAACGATCGCGAAGCGGCGGTGTTGGTGGGGATTTTGAGCGCGATCGCGATCGCCGTGGTGTTTTTGAGTAAATATCTGGAACGATCGAACGCAGCGCCGTAAAGGAATGGTATGGCAATGTGTTTGATGGGTGATGTCCGTGGTGCTTTCTACCGTTACGACGGCTCGAAAATCTCGCTGGGTTCGCTGGCGTCGGCGCGAGTCTGGGGAATCTTTACGGTTTTGGATGGTTCTCGTCGTCGCGTCTTTGGGAATTCACGGGGTTGTGTTGGGATGGTTCAGCCTTCGCGGATTCGAGACGAGGCGATCGCCGTCGGATCGCTTGGAAAACGATGCGATCGAAATTTCGGTTGTGGAACGAGCGATCGTGTTCGAGAAAGCTTCGACTTCTGAACCAACGGTTTCAGACTCTTCGACTTCTGAAGCCGTCGAAGACAGTCGAGATGGAGAAAACGAAACCGGTGCGATCGGCGCGTTACCGCCAACGCCGACACCCACGCCGGTTCCGACTTCTACGCCAGTTCCCACACCGACACCAACTCCTGTTCCCACGCCAGTTCCGACTTCGACGCCGACGCCAGTTCCGACTTCTACGCCAACACCCGTTCCCACGCCGATTCCGACTTCGACGCCAACACCCGTTCCCACGTCCACGCCAACACCCGTTCCCACGTCCACGCCAACACCCGTTCCCACGTCCACGCCAACACCCGTTCCGAC
>NZ_JAQNCQ010000285.1:0-7919 GCF_028368005.1 Geitlerinema sp. CS-897
GCGGCACACATCCAAAATGTGTTCGATGTCTGAAACCTGCTCCGCCGTTGGCTCTAGCTTGAATTCCCACGTCAGGTTTAGCATGAAACTATCTTAGCTTAGAAAATAAATATTTGTTTCCTAGGCTTAAGCGAACTACTCCCTCCCGTCGCTTCACCACCCCCCAAGCCCTCGGCTATGGGCGGAGCACTGCGACGGATCTTGGTAGAGTACCCTCGTCTGCGCCCGAAAATAGACCCTCCTCAACGTCCGAGGGCGTGCAGTCGTTCGATGCGGTCGGCACAGTCTTGGGTGAAGGCTTGTAAGGTCTCGCGATCGCGGTTTTCTGGAGGGGCGATCGCCTCGCCGATGCGGACGGTGACGGGAACGGGTCTGGGAATTTTCGATCCCGACGGAAAGATATCTTGGGTTCCCCAAAGAGAAACGGGCAGAACGGGAGCTTGGGCTTTGGCGGCGATGAGGGCAGCCCCGAGTTGGGGATGGGGGATTTTTCCGTCGCGCGTGCGCGTTCCCGATAAAAATATCCCCGTCGCCCAGCCGTTTTCGAGATAGTCGAGGGCTTGGCGGATGGCTTGGCGATCGACCGCTTTTCGTTTGACGGGATACGCGCCGTACAGTTGGATCGCCTGTTTGAAGACGGGAATTGAAAATAGTTCTTCTTTGGCCATGAACGCCACCGGACGCCGGACGCTACAGGCGACGATGGGCGGGTCGAAGAAGCTGGCGTGGTTGCTGGCCACGACGACCGGCCCGCTTTTGGGGACGTTTTCAATGCCGAATACTCGCCCGCGAAAGTAGCCGTGCAACATCGGGCTGACCACCGACCATTTGAAGAGGTGGTACAGGGCAAGACTAATGCCAGGTTCGCGGTTTCGACCCATGTTCGATTGCTGGATTGGATGGATAGGTTTGACAGGAAATTTGACGAAATGCTGTTAACAGTTTATACAAAAATCAGTGCAATTCAATTGTTTTTTTCGATCGATCCAATTGTATTGAAAGCATATAGCAACCCTAAATCAGTATCGGGAACGGGGAACGGGGAACGGGGAATCAGATTTTTTCTGGCGTTTTAATTTTTGACGACTCATTTGAAACTGCTATATCTATTTTTTGAACGATCGGCTTTTTCGATCTTTGATAATTATATTTAATTTTTTAAATTCTCGATTTAAACAAATGAATTTCAAATCAAATAATGCCATTTTTTGGGTCTTTTTCGCATTTTTTAACGAAGTTATGACTGACGCAGTTCGACCGAAATTACACTAAATGGAAAGGTCGGTGGGCATTGCCCACCCTACAAATGGTGTAGATGCGTAACTGCATTTTTTAACGAAGTTATACGGAATTTGTTGCCGATAAGCTGAGTTTCAAGAAGTCTTCACCACATCCCCCCTTAGCCCCCCTTTCAAAGGAGGGTTGAGGGGATAGAGGGGCTTTTCGGATCGAACTAAACCAGTATTTGAATTTTGTAGGTCGAACGCTCAAAAAAGATTAAGGCGTCAGAATTTAGGATTTAAAACACTTAAATTTTAGCGATCGCCTTAATCTAAAAAATTAAACTGGGTGGAAAATATCCACCCTAGAATCGACAAAAATCTCGAAAAAAATGATTTAGCTTCGACCGTTTAACTGTTCGAGCGTTCCGACATTTTCTAACGTTAAATCCGTACAAGTACGACCGATCAATCCCGTCAGCACTTTCCCCGGTCCCACTTCGACGACGCGCTCGATCCCCTCATCAGGAAGACGGAGGGAAATTTCCCGCCAGCGAACCGGCCCCGTCATTTGCTGCTGTAGGCGAGATTTCAGAGCGTCGGCTTGCGTTTCGGGGGTCGGTTCGACGTTCGACAACAGAGGAACCGTCGCGTCCGAAAATCCCACCGGTTCGAGAACAGTGTCGAAGGCTCGTGCGGCTTTTTCCATCAGCGGCGAGTGGAACGCACCAGATACATCGAGACGAACCGAGCGGCGGACTTTCACCTTCGATAATACCGTTTCGATCGCCTCGGAAGTTCCCGAAACCACCACCTGAAGCGGACTGTTATCGTTAGCCAGAACCACGCCGTCCGTTTCGGCGATCGCCGCGTCTAACTGTTCGCGATCGAACTTCATCAAAGCGACCATCGACCCTTCTGCGGCCTCGTCCATCAATTCCGCACGGCGTTTGACCAACTTCAACCCCGTCTCGAAATCGATCGCGCCAGCGGCGTACAACGCCACGTATTCCCCCAAACTGTGACCGGCGACGGCGTCGGGTCGTTCTCCCCGCTCCCGCAACAAATCCACGAGAATACATTCGATCGTATACAAACAAGGTTGAGTGTACAGAGTTTGCGATAAATTGTCGCCCGTGCGACAGTTTTCGAGTACCGACCAACCTAAAATCGACTCAGCTTGCTGGAATTTTTCAGCAGCCACTGGCAGTTCGGCTAAATCGACCCCCATTCCTGTCGTTTGAGAGCCTTGTCCTGGAAATACCCAAGCTGTTTTCATCGTCACTACTTCAAATTTTTCTAATTAACGTTCGCTCGACGAAAGCCCGTTCGCTCTGGCCGACCTGTTCGACAGAACCTACACTCGAACTCTCGTCCGGTCGAGCATCTTACAACATCCGGGACGAACCCCGATCTCGACGCCCGTTAAACCGCGCTCGCTCGCCCCTAAGCCGCTCCACCCCATTTCACAATTGCCGCCCCCCAGGTCAACCCCGCTCCAAAGCCCGAGGCGGCGATCGTGTCGCCGGTCTGAATTTGGTGCGATCGCACAGCTTCGTCGAGAGCCAGTGGAATCGACGCAGCCGACGTATTTCCGTAGCGAGCCAAATTGCTAATCACCTTCTCGCTCGGAACGTTCAACCGCTTGGCCACGGCATCTAAGATACGTTGGTTCGCCTGGTGAAGCAACAACCAATCGAGATCTTCATTGGTCAAGTTCGCTCGGAACAGGGCTTTTTCGATCGCTTCAGGAACTTTCTTCACCGCAAACTTATAGATCTCTTGGCCGTTCATCGCAATGCGGCTGTAGTTCCCCTGGCTGACCTCGAGATTCTCGACCAGAGCGTGCGATCGATGACTGTAATCCAGCGTCAGACAACCGTTTTGCGCGCCGTTACTCCGCAACTCAAACCCCAACAGTCCGTCGTCCTCGGGTGAAGTCCTTTGCAACACGACAGCACCCGCACCGTCCCCAAACAACACGCAAGTCCGGCGATCCGACCAATCGACCCAACGCGACAAAATATCGGCACCGATCAACACGGCGTTACGATAAACCCCCGTCCGCAAAAACTGCGCGACCGTCACCAATCCAAACACGAATCCCGAACAAGCCGCAGTCAAATCGAAGGCGACCGCTTGCGGTGCGCCGATACGGTGTTGGACGCGACTGGCACTTCCGAAAAGATCGTCTGGCGTCGAGGTCGCGAGGACGACCAAATCCACCTCCGACGGACTCAAACCGGCCATCTCCAACGCCTCCTGAGCGGCAGCCGCCGCGAGTTCGGACAGAGACATCTCTGGACTGGCCAAACGCCGTTGGCGAATTCCCGTGCGCGTCGAAATCCACTCGTCCGAGGTCTCTACGATCTGGCTTAACGTATCGTTGTCTAATCTCGTGTTTGGGGTCGACCCACCACTACCCGTAATTGCAATACCTAATGTCGTCATCTGTTACTCGATCTGTATGTTGTATCCCTCACCGTCCTCGCTTCGGGGTCGAACTTTAGGCGAGAAAGAACTGCGTTCTGCCAGCAAAACCGAAGACTCGGCCGTCGTGCCAGTTCTTTTTCGGGCAAAGTCTCCGACAAACCTCACGTCGAGTCCGTTTACTGTTCGACGAGGTGATTTTCTTGAATGCGTTCGATCGCGCGGTTGTTTACCGCGTTTTTCGCCAAGCGAACGGCGTTGAAAATCGTCATGGCGTGAGAGCTACCGTGACCGATCACGCAGATTCCGTTGACGCCTAGGAGTAAACCCCCACCGTGTTCGACGTAGTCGATGCGCTGTTTGAGCCGTTTGAGGTTGGGGACGATATGAGAGAGATCGCGATCGTCGAGATCCCGCAGCAACTCTTCTTGACACAATTGCAACAACACGTTGCCGATCGCTTCGGCAAATTTCAACAGAACGTTCCCGACAAAACCGTCGCAAACGATGACGTCGAAATTACCCGAGAGGATGTCGCGACCTTCGGCGTTCCCCACGAAGGGAATGCGAGGGTTGTCGGCCAGCATTTGATACGTACGAACGGCGAGATCGTTGCCTTTGGAGGCTTCTTCGCCAATATTGAGCAAACCGACTTTCGGATCGGGGCGTCCGAGGACGCATTGACTGTAAATCGTGCCGAGAAGGGCGAACTGTTCGAGATATTTGGGGCGGCAATCGACGATCGCACCGACGTCTAAAATCAGTACGGATTTGCTGGGGTCCATTGTGGGAAACACCGCACCGATGGCCGGGCGATCGATGCCGGGGAGTCGCCCCAGGCGCAAGAGAGCCGAGGCCATCGACGCACCGGAATGTCCGGCGGACACGACAGCATCGGCTTGTCCTTGTTTGACCAACTCCATGGCAACGTTGACGGATGCTTTGGGCTTGCGCTTAATCCCCGTTAACGCCTCTTCGTGCATTTCGACGACCCCATCTGCGGGGATAATCTGGATATTGGAAGATAGATCTTGTCGTTCTAGGGATGCTTCGATCGTTTCGGGATCGCCGACGAGCAGAACGTCCACGTCGAGTTCGTCGTGCGCTCGCAGCGCCCCAGAAACGATTTCATCGGGGGCATAGTCTCCGCCCATCGCATCTACTGCAATCCTTGCCCTGTTCAATGCCATCGATCGAATCTTGTATAAGCCTCCCAAATTTTACCAGACCACTCCAACTGCAATGAGAAACTGGATTGAAAACGACCGTTGGCACATCCGACGGAGGTGGAAAAAATGCTGAGTTTGGTGGCGTCGGGAGCGGTAGCGCTCTGGTTAGAAACGACGGGAACGACGCTGCCCCCTCCGCGATCGCTCTCGCCGTTGTTGGAAGCACCCGGACTGGCGTTCTCGACTGACACAGACCCACCCGCCCAGCAGCTCGTCGATCGCTATGTACGACGTCTCTCGTCTCGAGGATTCGCCCCCGAGAATCAGGGACTTTGGCTCCAAGCGGGAACTCGCGTCCTTGCATCCCATCGCGGTACGGTTCCCCTACCGGCTGCGTCGATTACGAAGGTCGCTACGTCTCTTGTCGCTTTGGAAACTTGGGGCGGCGATCGCACTTTCGAGACGGCTTTTTATGGCACGGGAACCCTCGAGAACGGAACTCTCGATGGCGATCTGGCGATCGCGGGAGGGGGCGATCCGATGTTCGTGTGGGAAGATGCGATCGCGGTGGCGATCGAGTTACAACGGCAGGGAATTCAACGAGTCTCGGGGGATCTCAGGGTTAGCCCGACGTTCTCGATGAATTTTAAAGACGACCCGATCGCTGCTGGAACCCTTCTCGAACGGGCCTTCGACGCGCGACAGTGGACGCCGGATCTCGAAAACGCCTACAAGCGTTTATCGGCGAACTCTGCCCAACCATTTCCCAAACCGCAGTTAGATATTCTCGGGGAAGTCCGCTCGGCAGACGACAACCCGTCCGTCGGGAGATTGCTACACCGGCATCGATCGCGACCGCTGCTGACCCTTTTGAAGCAGATGAACGTGTACAGCAACAACGTCATGGCTGAAACGTTGGCGACTCAGTTGGGGGGTGGGGCGACGGTCGCTCGTCGGGCCGCACGCTTGGCAGGGGTTCCCCCAACAGAAATCCAACTCGTCAACGGTTCGGGGTTGGGACAGGACAACCGCATTTCGCCGAGGGCGGCTTGCGCCCTCTTCGCCGCAATTCAGCGTCGGTTAGCTGCGGACGGTCGGACGGTTGCCGATGTGTTTCCCGTTTCCGGCCGCGATGGGGGAACTCTCGAAGACCGGCGGATTCCGAAAGGGGCGATCGTAAAAACAGGGACGTTGTGGAACGTTAGCGCCCTTGCGGGGGCAATTCCGACCCGCGATCTCGGTTTGGTCTGGTTCGCAGCGATCGATGGCGGCGAAGATTACGTCATCCCGTTCCGACGCGCTCAAGACGAGTTTCTCGATCGCCTCGTGGCGCAATATGGCGATGAGATGATGTGATGATGTGATGGGGACATTGCCTCATCTCGCTTCGTTATCAATTGTTAACTGTCAACGATCGATTATTGAACTGTGTTTCGAGGAATTGTTTGGATTGTTTGCTTCTGGTGGCTGTGGATGCCGATGGCGATCGCTGGGGAGTTGGGCGATCGCGCGGCACAGTTTCCGAACTGGCAGGGGAAACCCCCCGTCCGTATGGCAAAAGGGGATTTGATTTATCCGCAGTGGATGGCTGGAACGTGGGACGTAACGAGTACGCTGGTCGAAACGATCGCACCGTTAGCCCCGGACATCGTTACGCCAGGATACGAGGTCAACCGTCGCTATTTGGATCGATCGCTCCAGTTTCAGGTGCGCTTTCAGCCACAGTCGCCGTCTGAGTCAGGTTTGAATTCCGATGGTGAGTCCGACGCTCCCATTGTCGCCGATCGCGCCTTCAACGGCGAAAGTATCGCTCGCGCGTATTTAGGCCCCGACAGCGAGGTGTCCGTTCGCGTCGATCCCGACAACCCCAACCGCCAAATTACGCGGATTCCGCCGAAACGCCAGTTAGTGTCGGTGGTGCGAGGCCGAAACAGCGAACGTCTGAATCCCGACCGCTTTGTGGCGACGGAAGTGGCGTATCAAGTCTTTCGCACGCGGCCACAAATCTATCTGAACGAGGTGGAAACCACGACGGTTTACTATCGCACGTCGCCGACTCGGATCGAGTCCGACCAAATGACCGCGATCTATTTGTCTCCGAAAGACCCGAATTATTTTCGGGCGAACGGTCGTCCGGTCGCTCTGTACCGCTATCGCTTGCAACTCGATCGCTCGACCGACAACGTATCGTGAATTTCGTTACGAGGTGATGGACTGTTCGATCTCTCGTTTTCGTCTCTTCTGCGATCGTACCCTTAACCTAAAATTACAAAAACTGCAACGATCGCGATCGCTGTGGTATTGTAAGGTCGATCTAATTTTCTAACGATCGAACTCACGTTGGAGAGATGGAGTAAATCACAGAAATCCTTCACTCGATTAATCACAATTAGAAGTGTCTTCTCCGGGTCATATCTTAGAATGCATAAATCTACGATCGAGCGAACGATGCTCATCCCCGGAGCGATCGGCGAAATGCTCGTGTCGGCCCGAACGACTGGAAAAATTGCAGTTGCCGATCGGTACGGGTTACGTGCAGCTATTTTGGACGATACGCTCTCTGAAGAAGAAAGACGGGCAATCGACCGATTGCTGCGGGCTATTCTCAAGGGCAAAGTCAAAGTTGAAAACGAGTTATCTGTTATTTGCTAGACTGCTGAGAAAACAAGAATTCTTGGCAGTCTTAAATCGCTATTTGTTTTGGCTTTGACGAATTTTTGAATTTTTAACTGTTCGCCCCTAAACGTGAAATGGAGGGTAGTTTTACAGTGGAAATTCATGCTTGAATTCGAGACGCACTGTCGGTCATCAAAAGTGTAGAAAGTGGAGTCGAATTTTCGGTTTCGCTGAGACCCCTTGCTGGCGAGAACGAACTGCTCGAAGAATTGACGCGCTCGAGTCAATTCTTTACGAAACAGTCGAGAAGTGTGTCTCGATCTGAAAATTGAATAAAAATCCACTGAGAGGGTGACAAGGTAGACGGAAGCCAGACGGGACAATTGTTTGAGAGAATAGAGGAGTCCCAAAAAAGAGGGTGGCGTTTGCGGCCACCCCAACAAAAAAATGCTACCGACATTCTACCAAGATTTTCTGCGTATCC